>CASERA010000102.1 GCA_949290175.1 uncultured Ruminococcus sp. | reverse complement strand
GTGTTTTCATCGACAGGACTTCACCAACCGGATCTTCCAGAGCCGCAATCTGTCTCAACCCTTCTGCCATATCCTCAATCCGCTCTTCTGTCAGTTTCAAACGATCCAAAAGCGCCTGACTCATTCCTCTCACCTGTGCTGCCTTCATGTCTTTTTCATTTTCCTGAATCAGCTCTTCTTTACGCAGGCACAATTCCTCTGCCACAGAATAAAGTCCTCTGTTTTTATCATTTGTTGTCAGATTTCCGGCAGCCCTGGATGCTTCCTTTGCCCTTCTGCCAAGTGTTTCCATATAACTTTCCATTCTGGCCCTCCATTCTTTTATGCTTTTCCATCTATTGTTCCACTGTCACTTCCGGCTGAGTTCCTTTGCGCTTCCTTTTTTCCTGTCTGCGGTACTCTGCCTTTTGAGGTGCAAGTTCACTCTCATATTCTTCCTGATGCTGTTTCGACAAAAACAGTGTTCCCACTTTTTTCCCTGACATCACATCATTAATCAAATAAATATTATTTCCATTTGCAATAATCATATCTGCTCCTGCTGCCGTCGCAATCTTCGCAGCTTTGATTTTTGTTGCCATTCCGCCGGTTCCGTAGTCACTGGATGCTCCTTTTGCCATGTTCTCCAGCTTTCTGTTGATTCTGCCTACCGTATGGATAAACCGTGCATTTTTATTCTGTCTGGGGTCATCCGTATACAAGCCGTCAATATCTGACATCAGAATCAGAAGATCCGCTTCCACCAACCTTGCAACATATGCTGCCAATGTATCATTATCCCCAAAATTTCCATAAGACAGCTCATCAACAGAAATCGCATCATTTTCATTGACAATCGGAACGACTCCCATTTTGAATAATTCATCAAATGTCTGACGTGCATTCTTCCTGCAGGTTGTATTTGTAATGGATTCTTTGGTCAAAAGCACCTGTGCCGTCAGCTGTCCATATTCATTGAACAATTTTTCATAAATCATCATCAGTCTTCCCTGACCGACTGCGGCACATGCCTGTTTTTCTGACTCTGTTTCCGGTCTGTGCTTCAATCCCAATGCATTTCTTCCTACTCCGACTGCTCCGGATGAAACAACAATCACTTCTTTTCCTTTGTTCCTTAAATTAATCAGTATCCTGACAAACTTTTCCAGCTTGTCCAGGTTAATATTTCCAGTTTCTTCATATGTAATCGTGGAAGTTCCTACCTTAATCACGATTCTCTGCTTATCACGCAGAATATCATTTCTTTCCATCTCCAGTATAGTCCTTTCCGGGTCATCTGATTTTTATGCTAAATTGCCCGTATTCTGTTATTCTTACTCACATTGCTGTTTTTGTCAAGAGTGCTTCATCGATTCCCTTCCCCCTGCGGCCCTGCCACATCAATCTGACACATCTTCATAGCTTCCAGCGCTTGTCTGTGGCTCTCAGGCGTTACACCTGCACAGCAGGATGCATCAACCCGGATGGGGACTTCCGGCAGATACGCCTTGCACAGCAATGCATTGGATATCACACAGATATCGGTACACAATCCAATCAATGTAATGCTGTCCAGTGGCTCTTCTTCATTCAGCTTTACTAACATTTCTCCCAACTCTCTGCTGCCAAAAGTAGGTTTATCTATCGGTTCTCCGGAAATCAAAGCAGCAATCTCAGGATGAATCTCCCAACCTTCTGTTCCCCTGATACAATGCTCCACCGGAAGCTTCTTTCCCTCGGCTGTATTCAGATAATTCCTGTCATGTGTATCCCTCGTATACAAGACTGCACCTTCAAATTTTTGAATCTTTTCCACGACCTTTGGAACAATCTGTTGTGCTTCTGCCGTACCGAGTGATCCATCTATAAAATCCTTCTGCATATCTACAACAATTAACACATCCATAATTTTCCTCCATAGAGCTCTCTTATCTTTTTTATTATACCCGATAATACCTTTCTTTCCAATATAGGAAATGTTCTTTTTTCTCTATATTGGGGTTCATATTTGACTGCATACTCCTATACAGATATTTTTATGCATATGCCCCATAATTTTTTGCATAAAATTAACTATTTATTAATTTCTATTGCATATTTATAAAATATGGTGTATAGTATGAACTAGCTTATTCAAGAGCACATGCTCAATAAAATAGAAATGCGAATAAAGAATATTCAGGAGGCAAATGAGATGAGTAAAGAAAAAGTTGTATTAGCGTATTCAGGCGGACTGGACACAACCGCAATTATTCCCTGGCTGAAGGAAAACTTCGATTATGAAGTAATCTGCTGCTGTATCGACTGCGGACAGGGAGAAGAACTGGACGGACTGGAAGAAAGAGCAAAATTATCCGGTGCTTCCAAATTATACGTTGAAAATATCATCGATGAATTCTGTGATGACTACATTGTTCCATGTGTAAAGGCAGGGGCCGTATACGAAAACAAATACCTGCTCGGAACATCTATGGCACGTCCGCCGATTGCTAAAAAACTGGTAGAAATTGCACGAAAAGAAGGCGCTACTGCGATCTGCCACGGAGCAACCGGAAAAGGGAATGACCAGATTCGTTTTGAACTTGGAATCAAAGCACTCGCTCCTGACCTCAAAATTATCGCTCCATGGCGTATGACAGATGTATGGACCATGCAGTCCCGTGAAGACGAGATTGAATACTGCAAACAGCATGGCATTGATTTGCCGTTTGACGCAAAACACAGTTACAGCCGTGACCGCAATCTGTGGCACATCAGCCATGAGGGTCTGGAGCTGGAAGACCCTGCATGCGAGCCAAATTATGATGATTTGCTTGTACTTGGTGTTTCACCGGAAAAAGCACCAGATGAACCGGAATATGTGACCATGACTTTCGAAGCGGGTGTACCAAAGAGCCTGAATGGAAAGGAAATGAAAGTTTCCGAAATCATTACAGAGCTGAATAAGCTCGGTGGAAAACACGGAATCGGTATCATCGATATCGTAGAGAACCGTGTAGTAGGAATGAAATCCCGCGGTGTTTATGAGACTCCGGGAGGAACCATTCTGATGGAAGCTCATGCTCAGCTTGAAGAACTGGTTCTTGACCGTGCTACATATGAGGTAAAAAAAGAAATGGGCAATAAAATGGCGCAGATTGTATACGAAGGAAAATGGTTCACACCACTTCGTGAAGCTGTTCAGGCATTTGTAGATGTAACACAGCAGTATGTAACAGGTGAAGTAAAATTCAAACTGTACAAGGGAAATATCATCAAAGCAGGAACCACTTCTCCATACTCTCTGTACAGCGAATCCCTTGCAAGCTTTACAACCGGTGAATTATACGATCACCACGATGCAGAAGGATTCATCAACCTGTTTGGACTCCCTCTGAAAGTACGCGCTATGAAAATGCAGGAAATAGAAAAATAACCCAGAAAGGGACAGGGTAAAATGTAATTAGGGACGTAGTCAAATTGAATTTGACTACGTCCCTAATTTACTATCTGTCATTCGTTAATTTCAATTTATCAAATACAAAGAACAACAGACCCATCAACATTCCTACCACGCAGGCAAGTACCATTCCAGACAGCTGGATTCCTCCGAATTCTACAGAAATTCCAGACAATCCTGTAACGAAAATTACAGAGGTCATTGCCATATTTCTGGATCTTCCATAGTCTACTTTCTCTTCTACAAGAATTCGGATACCGGACGTTCCTATCATACCATAAAGGAGGAAGGAAATCCCTCCGATAACAGGTCCCGGAATTGAATTAATTAACATCGTCAGTTTCCCGATAAATGAGCAGATAATAGACAGTACTGCCGCTCCACCGATAACATATACGCTGTATACTTTAGTCATTGCCATAACGCCGATGTTCTCACCATATGTCGTTGTCGGCACGGAGCCGATAAAGCCGGATATCACTGTTGAAAAATTATCTGCAAACAAAGAACGGTGAAGTCCCGGGTCTTTTATCAAATCACGACCTACAATTTTGCCGGTTACAATCTGATGTCCGATATGCTCAGATGTAATAACAAGCAATACCGGAAGTATAATCACAATCGCTTCCCACTTAAACTTCGGTGTTGAAAAATTTGGAATTGACAACCAGGGAGCTGCTGCTACATCTGTAAAATCCACGATT
>CASERA010000101.1 GCA_949290175.1 uncultured Ruminococcus sp. | reverse complement strand
TTGCTTTTGTGTGCTGTCAAGGGTGGCGTAAGCTGCCATCAACCAACATATCTGCAATTTTCAAGGTTCGATTCGAGCCTATTTCTTCGACTCAGTTTTTTCATAACTTATTTGACACTACCATTTTCATTACTGTAAATATCATATAGTATAAAAATAGGAATAAAAATTGCTTTTTAAGCATATAATATTGTTATTCTTGCAGAAACACTATATAATATATACATATTAGATGAAATGTTGACACTAAAATAGTACAATTTTCATAAAGGCGGGAATGATGAAAATATATATAAACCAGGATATAAATGAAAATCGTGAAACGGAAAGCTGCCAAAGTTTTTATAAAAAGATACAGGAAGTGAAGAACAAAATAAATGCACTTTCAAAAAATGGAAATCTGTATCAAGACTTGGAGATGTCCAGTTTATATGTGGAGTTTCAACGAGACATCAGCATGGATAAGGATATTGTAGAACTTCATAATCATACATTTTATGAAATTATTTTTGTTATATCAGGATCGTTAGAGTATTTGCTGGATGATAAGAGGTATTCCTTAAGCAATGGGGACATTATTTTAATCCCACCGGGGTCGAATCACAGACCCATTTTTCAAGAATCATTTTCCATTCCATATGAGAGATATGTGTTGTGGATTAATAAGAAATATTTTCAATCTTTTGAAGAGGTATATCCTGATTTAGGATATTGTTTTAAATTCTGCAAAAAGCATGAGGATACATTTATTCTTCCTGTTTCATCTGGATTTCAAGAATCTCTCACAGAAATTTTTAAAAAGGGGTTCTATGAACAGTCAGGAGAAAGATTATGTAAGGAAATAGGAATCAAAATTTCTGCCTTTCAGATTCTTTTGATGATTAACCGTTTCTGTGAAAAGAATCAAAATATACAGGTATCACCGGCACAAAATGAACTGATAGATCAGGTTCTCGGATATATAAAAGAACATATATCCGAGCCCTTGACATTAAAGAGAATTGCAGACGAATTTTATGTAAGTGTCTCCACAGTCTCACATTTATTTAAAAAGGCAATGGACACGTCCTTTTATCAATGGCTGATGCAGAAACGACTTATGATGGCAAAAAGCAAGTTAACCAATGGGGAACAGCCTACAAAAATCTGGCAGGAGTGTGGATTCAGTGATTATTCTGCTTTTTACAGAGCATTTAAAAAGAAGTTTGAAATATCACCGAGAGAATATTCTATACTGTATCATAGGAAAAATGAAAGATAAAATGTCATGCAGCAGGCATCGTCCCCTGGCGGAAGGCAGTATCTAAAACAGAATAGCCTAATCTGGTAGAGAAAATAAGGGATGGCTGTAACTATATAAATATGAGGGAGGAAGATTGATATGCGTTCTGTAAAGAAAAAACCACCGTATAAGCCATTGAAAAGAGCACAAATTCAGCGGAGGGTTAATGTGATACGAACACTAATGAAAATTGGTGCGAGGAAAATGGTGGATATGACTCATGCCATCGGCAAGGATACTTGGTATGAAACTGACAAGGGACCTGTGCGGGCACTTATATACGGTTTTGAAAACCGGGAAAAAACACCGCTGCTCGTCAACATCCACGGCGGTGGGTTCGTTATGGGCAGTGCCGCAATGGATGATCCATTCATGACTCAATTTGTAGAAAAGTGCAATGTAAAGGTCATTAGTATCGATTATACGCTTTCTCCGGATGTCATGTTTCCCGTGGCCTTGGAACAATGTTATGCTGTAATCCGTTATGCAAAAGACCATGCTGGGGAACTGGGTATCGATGGGGAGCGTATTATGATAATGGGACATAGTGCGGGAGGAAACCTTTGTGCGGCCATAGGTATTATGGAAAATGCAGAGCTGCAAGTCGGTCTGAAGGGGATTATTTTAGATTATCCGCCTACAGATATTGCCACTGACCCTTATGACAAGCCGTTGCCAAAAGGGTGTTTGCCGCCTAGACTAAGCCGTATATATGACGCCGCCTACCGAAAGCCGGAAGAAGCAAAGAATCCTCTGGTATCGCCATCCTTTGCAACAGAGAATATGGTTGAAAATTTCCCTCCCACTTTAGTTATTACTGCGGGACAGGATTCTTTGGCAGAGGAAACAGAGCGACTGAAAGATACTATGGTTCGCGCAGGTGTGGATGTTACTTTTAAACGCTTTGAAAATGCTGTTCACGGCTTTACCATTACTACCAAAGAACAGGCACGTAGACATCCGGAGGCATATAGGGATTCTCTAGTCGCATGGCAGATGATGATTGATTTTATAAATAAGTACATTTAATGTAAAGCCTATGCGCTGTGCTGACTTGATACTGTTCTTTTGGCACCACCAAGCAGGAAATCTTTTGACGGTTTCCTGCTTTTTCTTTGTCCGGACTGGGAGAAAGGAGGTTCCCAAAGAGATGATAAAAATATTATTCATTTGCCACGGTAGTTCCTTAACTTAATGCTCTAAGCCTTATATTTACTGCGTAAATTAGATTATGAGAATTGATTTTACGACAGTTTTTAGAAGTCAGGCTATGATACGAAAACTGTAAAGAAAGAGTCGTATCTCTCTGATTAGAGTACATTAACGGAGAAGGAAAATCATTTTCGGAAACGGCAAAAAATAAATGTGATATAATGGTAGAATGGTATTATAAAATTGCCGATAATGTGATATACTTAAAGAAATAAATTTGTAAAACGTTATCACAAAGACTTGAAATTGTCAGGAGGTATAAAATGCAGTATCTTTCTGTTGAGGAAACAGCGAAAAAGTGGAATATTTCTGAACGTAGTGTGCGGAATTATTGTGCGAATGGTCGTGTGCCGGGAGCATTTCTCGCTGGTAAAACATGGAACATACCGGCAAATTCAAAAAAGCCGGAACGAATAAATAAAAAGACAAATCAGCCAAAAACTTTATTAGATATTCTTCAGGTGGAAAAAGCACAAAAATATTCAGGTGGAATTTATCATAAAACGCAGATTGATTTAACATATAATTCTAATCATATAGAAGGAAGCAGACTGACGCATGATCAGACAAGATATATTTTTGAAACAAATACGATCGGCATAGAAAATGAAGCAGTCAACATCGATGATATAATTGAAACAACAAATCATTTTCAGTGCATTGATATGATAATTGATAGTGCAAAGTCTTCTCTATCAGAGAAGTTTATTAAAGAGCTGCATTTCATTTTGAAAATTGGAACAAGCGATGCCAGACTTGACTGGTTTGCTGTAGGTGATTATAAAAAGAAACCAAATGAAGTTGGCGGAATGATGACGGTCTTACCGGAAGAGGTCAGTGAAAAGATGAAAGCACTTTTGGCTGAATATAATGCAAAGAAAGAAAAAGACTTTGATGATATTCTGGAATTTCACGTGAAATTCGAACGGATTCATCCGTTTCAAGATGGAAATGGGCGTATTGGAAGATTGATTATGTTTAAGGAATGCCTAAAATATAACATTGTACCGTTTATCATTGATGAAGAATTGAAAATGTTTTATTATCGGGGCTTGAAGGAATGGAATTATGAACGAGGATACTTGAGAGATACTTGCCTGTGTGCACAGGATAAATACAAGACATATTTGGATTATTTTAGGGTTGAATACTAAAATTATTATTTATTTGCTGTGGCAGGAGCTTCTGATTGTCCTAAATTTCCTTATTTCATGGGTATTTCAAGATGATAGGATGGCATTTTGCAGTTTTTGAAATGAGTTCTAATATGATAAAATAAATGTAAAAGAGATAGCAAAATATTTATTCGATATGAAATTGAGAAAGAAGGATTTAAAGTGATTATGTATACAAATGCAAAAGAAATATATAATGATGTACAAAATTTTAGAAAAGATATTGGGGCAGCAAATAAGATAGTAGATCTATTTAAAATAGTATCTTTTTTAATAATTGGTGTGACTTTTTTGTTTCAATTTTGGAGAAATCCATTTAATATCGATATGAAATCTTTACCAATATTTCCGACAGTGTTGAGTCGATTTCTTGATAAATATGTGTTTGAAATTTTCATTGCTCTGATTATTTATAAGATTATAGGTGATAGACTTTTCAGATATCTTGTGATTAATGTGGAGGTTGAATTTAATATCAAATTATCTCCGCTCTTTAATACAGTAGAAGATATTTTTGAAATAGGTACAATGTTTCTCTTATCATTGAAGTTATGCAGAAATTTACTGTTATGTATTCGTGGAGTAAATATAGTGGCAAGCACGGATAAAAATATGTACCTTACATATTTGGCATGTAGTTTGTTTGGGTTTGTAAACTGGTTATATATGAAAAATAAATATTATTGTGATTTGGCTGAGATTAGGTATACACCATATTTTGACTATGAGGGAAAGCGAATAGCACAAGAAGATGAGGTTATATATTATGGAAGATTATATAATGTATATTTACTTGATGTAGAAGATACAGAGTTTGTGGAAAAAAGAAAAAGTTTTAACAAAAAGGAATGGTATTTATCAAAAGACAATATTGGAATAATTCGTAAGGAGATTTCACTAGAAGAAGCAGTTCGAGATGAAAATGGGAAAATTAAAGTATATGAATATGGTTTAGGAGAAAGAGGTATATAATCGGTGAGTTGTAAAGTTGCAACATAGGTGCAGTTTTACAACTATAGTTGACAAAGGAGGAATATCATAGTAACATAACAGTGTTATCAAATAGCAGTGTTATGTTGAGGTGATTCAATTTGAAGCAGGACAAAGAGACAAGAAATAAGCTTCTTGCTTGTGCCAGGGAAGAGTTTATAGAAAAGGGATACATGAAAGCCTCCCTTCGAAATATCTGCAAGAATGCAGGTGTTACCACCGGTGCATTATATTTCTTTTTCGAAGACAAGGAAGATCTTTTTGAAGCAGTAGCTGGAGAAACAGCGAAGAGAATTTATCAGATGATGCAGGCTCATTTCGAGGATGAAAAGGATATGCTAGGGTCAGGAACATTGCTGATACCATCGAAAGAAGATAGTCAAGAACATATGGAGACTGTTGGAGAGATTATACATCAAATGTATCTGCACAGGGAGGACGTATTGCTTGTATTAACCAAAAGCCAGGGGGCAAAGTATGAGAATATTGCAGATCAGTTTATTGAGACTGCGGAAAAACATTATCGCTTAATGGCAAAAGGGATACAGCAGGCAGATTTAAACAAGACAGTGGATGATAAATTTATTCACTGGCTGGCACATGAGCAAATAGATACCTTTATTTATATGATAACCCATATTGAAAAGGAAGAAGAAGCGATGCAGTTTATCTGTCAGGCAGTTACTTACATGATGGCGGGTTGGTATGGATTGTTTCTGGGAAAATAGCTTAGGACTGAGAAATCAGTCCTAAAAACATAACATTTACATAACACTGTTATGTAAAACCGAAAAAGTGGTGGAAAAATTATTATGGAAAGGAAAATATCATGTATTTGCAGGTAAAGGATTTAAAGAAAAGTTATGGAGAGGGCGGAAGCTATATACAGGTATTGAGGGGAGTGAACACAGGTATTGAGCAGGGAGAAATATGCGTAATTCAGGGAACCAGTGGTTCTGGAAAGTCAACTCTGCTTAACTGTATTGGAGGACTGGATTTAGTGGATGCCGGCAGTATTGTGGTTGATAATACTGAAATTGTGGGGATGAAGCAGAATGAACTATCGGATTACAGAAGAGATAAGCTGGGATTTATCTTTCAGTTTTATAATCTTGTTCCTAATCTTACGGTAAAGGAGAATATTCAGGTGTGTGAATACCTTACAGAGAATCCTCTTGATATGGATGAACTTCTTGAAACACTGGGGCTTACGGAGCATCAGAACAAATTTCCATCGCAGCTTTCCGGCGGACAGCAGCAGAGATGCGCCATTGCCAGAGCTTTGATTAAAAATCCGAAGCTGCTTTTGTGTGATGAACCCACAGGTGCACTGGATTCGAAGACTTCAAGAGATATTCTTGCACTTTTGGAAAAAATCAATGAGAAGTACGGCACAACAATGCTTATAGTTACACATAACAATTCAATAAAAAATATGGTACATAGAGTAATTAAAATCAAGGACGGAGTAATCAGCCAAGAGTACACGAACCAGACAAGAGTGTCGGCTATGGAATTGGAGGACCTATAAGATGCAAAGGGTGTTAAGAAAAAGAATCTTTCGGGATTTAAAGGAAAATTTTCTGCGTTATCTTGCACTGGGTATCCTGATTGCTGCGTGTATGTTTGTGGTTGTGGCACTTCTTAGTACGGCGGATGCGATAATCCTAGGTGGAGAAAGATACTGTGAAGAAAATAATCTTGAAGATGGGCAGTTTAGCGTATTTATGCCTCTGAAGGAAGAGCAAAAGGAAGAACTGTCAAATAAGGGAGTAACCATTGAAGAACAGTTCTATCTGGATTTTGTTATGCAAAATGAGGGTACAGTCAGAGTATATAAAAACAGAAAGACAATAGACCTTATAGAAATTATTGAAGGTGAAACCTCAGATGCTCCTAATGAAATCGTACTCCTTAACCTTTATGCTATGGAAAATGGAATCAAGGTGGGAGATATCTTTGAGCTTGCAGGAGAACAATTTATTGTAACCGGCATTGGATGTACCCCTGACTATGACTTGCCGATTAAAAATTTTGCTGACTGCACCTCTGATAATGAATTATTTGGAACAGCTTTTGTAACTGAGGAAGCTTATAACACATTACTGAGTGGTGGCAGAAGTCAGCGGACAGAGGAATATGTATATTCCTACAAGCTTGGCGATACTGTAACCAATGATGAACTAAAAGAATTGCTTTCTGATTATAAGGTTGATACAGAGAGCGTAACGGATGAATATTTTATGGAATACTGGAATGAGCAGACTGCTGAGAAAAAAGATTTAGAGGAAGGAATCAATGAACTGATAGCCAGTTCATCGGACTTGGCATATGCTTTGAATGAGATAAGCGAGTTTAAGACAGGTGTAGAGGAATTCCTTGAAGAGATGTATAATTTTGATATCAGTAATCTGGTGACATTTATACCGGCAGAAGATAACGCAAGAGTTGGAGGGTCTGCAGAGGATCAGGTTATCAATAAATATGGAGGTCTTATCGCAGGAGTTATTTTGATTCTACTTTTTGCCTATGTCATATCAGTGTTTGTGATTTATAACATCGAAAAGGAAAGCAGTACTATTGGGGCTTTATATGCCCTTGGTGTCAAGAGAGGAGAATTAATAAAGCATTATCTTTTCCTTCCTGTTATGATTACATTTGTAGCAGGTTTAATTGGTTTCGGACTAGGGTATTCGGGATTTGGTGGAAGCAGCTTGATGGGGGACAGCTACTCTTATTTTTCTATACCATTTTATGGTCAGGTTTATCCAGTATATCTTGTTATATATGCAGTTGTTATGCCACCTGTGGTAGCGGCAATCGTGAATTATCTTGTAATTAATGGTAAGCTGAATAAGCCGGCGCTTCGGATGATTCGAAATGAGCAGAAACAAAAGAAAGTAAATAACATTAAACTTGGAAACATGGGGTTTATCGCCAGATTTCAGATTCGCCAGATACTGAGAGGGCTTCGTTCCTCAGTTACTGTTTTAGGCGGCATGTTTATAGCACTTCTTATACTGATGCTTAGTGTAAACTGCCTAATGCTTTGTGTTCATATTAGGGATAAGCAAAAGGCAGATACAAAGTTTGCATATATGTACACCTACAAATATCCGGACGCAGAAGTACCAGAGGGAGGTTATGAGGCGTATGCCAAGTCTGTGAAGAAGGATAGACTTGGATATAAGCTTGATGTAACAATCATGGGTATTACGGATGATAATCCATTCTTTGAGGTGGATTTACCGGAAAAGAAAAATTCTGTAGTCATATCATCAGCCATGGCTGAGAAGTTTCATATAAAGACAGGGGAAACCGTAGTAATTAACGATGAGGAAGCGGAAATGAGCTATGCTTTTTATGTGGAGGACGTTACAGAGTATGCTACATCCTACTATGTCTTTATGGATATTGATTATATGCATGAAATGTTTGATAAAGAGGAAGGCTATTACAATGTAGTGTTCTCAGACAGAGAACTTAATATTTCGTCAGGAAGGTTGTATGCTATCACCAGTAGAAATGACATCGTAAAGGCATCGGAGGTGTTTATCAAGCAGATGGTTCCGATGATAACACTTATGATAGGTGCATCCATTATTATTTTTTTGGTGGTTATGTATCTTATGATGAAGGTGATGATTGATCGGTCTGCTTTTCACATTTCTATGGTCAAGGTGTTTGGATACCGGACGAAGGAGATTAAGAAGCTTTATTTAAATGGAAATTTCTACGTCATTGCCATTGGTGCACTACTATGTATTCCACTTGCCAAGATTTGTATGGACTTCATGTATCCGGTAATGATTGCGAATGTGGCAGTGGGAATGGATCTGTCTTTCCCAATGTGGCTTTATCTTGTGATATATGGAGGTATATTAGTAATTTATTCGGTTATCAATCAGATGCTGGTGAGTAAGCTTGAGAAGGTGGATCCTGCACAGGTGATTAAAAACAGGGAGTAGGCTTTAAGGGTTGCTATGTATTACTAAGTAAAGTCTGGCTAAGCGGTGCTGATAAGAGACTTTGCGATTATTTGAGCGTCTGTTCTACAATTGCAGAGCAGGAGAAATAGACATGAATAGAGACGGATTATTTTTTATAATTCCTACCTATAAAATGTCAAGAAAAGAAAGGAAAAGCACAATCCAGACGGAACCGGTGGTTGTGTCAAGAAATATTTGTGAGTTAGCAGGAATTTTGATATAATGGGAAGCAAGAGCCCTGGAGCCGGGAGAAAGGCAGAATTTACATAGTATTTAAATTTTCAATTTCCTATAAATGAAGGGTTTTATTAAATTTAAAAAGTGAAAAATCGGTAGTATTTGACACTACCGATAACAGAAAGAAGGAATGAGATATGTGGCTTTTTTATGCCATAGGCTCTGCATTTTTTGCAGGAGTGACTTCGATTCTTGCGAAATGCGGGATCAGAAATACAGATTCTACCGTGGCAACAGCAGTGCGGACCATCGTAATCTTGTTTTTTTCATGGATCATGGTGTTCGTCGTGGGTTCACAGGATCAGATTACCAGGCTCAGTGGCAATACGCTGCTTTTCCTAATCCTCTCAGGTGCTGCAACGGGAGCGTCCTGGCTGTGCTATTTTAAGGCGCTGCAGATAGGAGATATCAACAAGGTGGTTCCCATAGACAAGTCTAGTACGGTCCTCACTATTCTTCTGGCACTAATCTTTCTTCAAGAAGGAATCTCCCTGTCGAAAGCAGCGGCAGTGCTCGTGATTGCCGTGGGGATTTTTATGATGATCGAGAAGAAAGATGTGGAGGAAACGAAAGGCGGGAAAGGCGGGTGGATTTTCTATGCCGCAGGTTCCGCTTTCTTCGCCAGCTTGACAGCAATCCTGGGAAAAATTGGGATTTACGGGGTGGAGTCAAACCTCGGGACAGCCATCCGTACCTGCGTGGTGCTCGTTATGGCGTGGGTCATGGTCTTCGCGACGGGAAAACAGGGAGAGGTGAAGAAGATCGTGAAAAAAGAACTTGCCTTTATCTGTTGCTCCGGCATTGCTACCGGCGCATCTTGGCTGTGCTCCTACCGGGCGCTGCAGGAAGGGCCGGCGAGTGTGATCGTGCCCATTGACAAGCTGAGCGTACTGATGACCGTTGTGTTCTCCTATCTTGTGTTCGGCGAGAAGCTGGGGAGAAAAGAGGTGGCCGGATTGGTATTGCTGACGGTTG
Organism: uncultured Ruminococcus sp.; assembly: GCA_949290175.1. Taxonomy (GTDB): domain Bacteria; phylum Bacillota; class Clostridia; order Lachnospirales; family Lachnospiraceae; genus Mediterraneibacter. The sequence continues at coordinate 1,552 of CASERA010000101.1, read as the reverse complement.
GGACTGTGGCGATGGCATTACTGTGACAGTTCATGTTCTGCACGGAGTGAACAATAGCCTGCATGGCAAAATAAGGAGATTACTGGCATACAAAAGCTGTGGAGAGACTTGGGATAGGTTGCTTAGTAACTGGGTGCTGTCGCTTTAACGAATAAAATTTCGTGAAGCGGCAGCTTCATTTTTGCTATTTTTATGGTTAATTTAAAAATTGCTCCAACTCATTCTTCTATTCTATAAAAATAGCGCACCTTAATAAGTAATTTCCTATGGTTTGAATTTTTATTTTAAGATGTTAAAAATCAGCCGCTTTTCAGAGGAAATAAATGAGTTCCTGTCTTACCTTTTTGGATTTTATTATGGAGTTTATTCATGTTCCTTGCCACGGCTAGCAGTATACTTTCTGTAAGTACCATGAGGGGAACCGGGAGCAGCTTAAAGAGAACATGACCGCCGCACCCTTGTTACGCGGTAGGAGTGAAAACAGCCTTGATTTATGCGGCTTTCCGGGCAGGAAAACAGCGCAGCCGATACCGATTACCTTTCCCCTCAAAAAAAGCGTTCTACTGCATAACATTTTGAAATCAACACCAACAAAGAAAGACATGGCGCAGTAGCTACTCGTTAGTTTACGCGCCGTTTTTCAATTTGTAATTTTATCAATATTTTTTACTAGTTCATTTACCATTTCATTTAGCTCATTAATGATTTCTCTCAACAGATTTGCACTTTGTGTTTCATCAATAATTCGATTTAATACTTCCCGTTCATCAGAAACATTTTCTTCGATATAATCAAGTAAAATACAGGCAAGCTCAATTTCTGGTTCTCTAACATCAGAAATATCCATAACACCGTAACTAATTGCACCCCACGTATTTCTAACTTCCTCATTCAGCGTAACAGAAGTATGCCTATAATTCTCTGGGTCATCATTTTTAACAAAATCTATTTCAGAGAAGTTATTTATCAGAGATAGATTGCTTTTATTGATAATGGCAATTTTGGTTTTAACATTTGTTCCTTTTTCCATAGAGAATGTTATCAACATAGGCGTTGGAACATTCGGGAAGTGTTCTAATTTATAAGAAATATAACGTTTATATTTGATAAGGCAATTCGTACATTCCTGTTCAAGAACAGTCACAAAAGTATCCACTATTACCTTGTAATTCTGCAATTTTTTTCGCATTGATTGAGAAAGAAACACCCTTTTAGCCGCTTCCAAATATTCTAACGGTTTCTTTAACGTGTTTAACCATTTTTCAAAATTGCTTTCTGCATATAATTCGGTAGGTTCTTGATATATTTGATTTGTTCGCGCAATAGTCCGTTCAAGACAAGTACAGTAAGGAATTAAAACTTGCTCTAAATTTTCTTTTTGTGCTTGTCTTTTGTTTTTGCGGTATTCCGATGCAGAAGTTGAAATATAGGTTACAACGCCACCTACTACAACAGATATTAAAGTCCAAATTTGGGTAGAGTTATCTATAATAAACTTTTTTAATTATTCCATAATAGTATCCATTTTGTATTATTTTTATTACACAATATA
>CASERA010000100.1 GCA_949290175.1 uncultured Ruminococcus sp. | reverse complement strand
TGACTGTAGTTCCCAGAGGGGTCTGCACAAGTAACATCATAATCATTGCAAAGATATAAATTTCAAGAGCAAACGCGCCATAGAAATGATAGTCAATTTTCGAAACAACCATCATCACACCGAAACTAACTACACTGATAGACATTTGTTTTATAAAATATGACATGTCATCCCGGAAATCCACCTGTGCACTGTAAGCACTGGCACTATAAAGCATCACCAGTCCGAAGCAGGTCAGAAAGATGGTGACCAGCATTAAATTATAATCAAAATACCGGGACTGGGTACTGCTTTGTACTGCCATCCTATTTTTTGTTTTCTTTGGAGCTGTTCCGGCTCCTGATTGTCCCGATTCTCTTCTCCGAATCGGCTGTACAGTTCTGCTGCTCATAAAATCTCCCCTGTCAAATGCCGCTTTGTTTTTTTTATCTTGCACTCATTGCAGGATGCACTGGTTTACCATGTTCAAAGAATCTGTCATACCATACAAGGAAAACGTAAACGGTCCAGATTTTGCGACTATTGTCCGTCTTCTCATTTGTATTCTTCCCCGCCTTATGGTCATCCAGCATTTTTACAAGCAGCTCTGTATTGAAAAATTTCTTTGCTGCATCTGAAAGGAACATCTCTTTTACGCGGCTGTAATATTTATCTTCTTTCAGCCATACACGGATTGGAATAGGAAATCCCAGTTTCTTCTTCTCTGCCGTCTTCCTGCGAATTACTCTTTCAGCTGCTCCTCGAAGAGCAACTTTTGTCTTCGGTGCTCTTACTTTGTAATCCAACGGCAGGGTCTGGGCAAGTTCCAGAACCTTCTTATCCAGGAATGGCACTCGCACTTCCAAAGAGTTTGCCATTCCCATCTTATCCCCTTTCATCAGAATATCATGCACCAGCCACAGATGCATATCCACATACTGCATTTTTGTAACAGGGTCTTTTCCTTGAACTCTATCATACAAAGGCTTTGTCACTTTCTGGATGCCCGGTTCACAGCCTTTTTTCAGAATCTTATTTGCTTCTCTTTCTGTAAAAATATTCGTTGCATTTGCAAAATATCTCTCTTCCAGAGTTTTACCGTGGCGCATTAAGAATCCACGTCCCTTCATTCCTCTTGGCAGGCAGCGTTCCGCAAAACATGCCAGTATTCTTCGGATGGGCATTGGAATTTTGTTAAATCCGGTATGCTCCAGCGGCTCACAATAGATATTATATCCACCAAAGAGTTCATCTGAGCCTTCTCCAGAAAGTACAACTTTCACTTTCTTTGCTGCTTCCTGACTTAAGAAATAAAGTGCAATCGCAGCAGGGTCCGCAACAGGCTCGTCCATATAATACTGAATATTTGACAGATTATCCCAATACTCATCCGGACTGATTACCTTGGCATCATTCTGAATATTAATACTTGCCGCAAATTCCTTTGCATCCTGAATCTCACTGTATTTTCCTTCGTCAAACCCTACTGTAAATGTATGGTCAACCTGACCAAGGTATGTGAGATAGCTGGAATCTACTCCACTTGATAAATAGGATGCAACTTCTACATCACTGATTTTATGCGTTGCAACAGATTCTTTCATAACTGCTTCAATATCATCTACAATTTCATCAAATGATTTTGTTGTATCTCCTGTGAAATTAGGCTCAAAGTAACGTTTGATAGTCATTTTTCCATTTTCATAGGTAAAATAATGTCCCGGCTGTACACAGAACACACCTTTGAAAAAGGTCTCATTCGTTGGCACAAACTGGAATGAAAGATAATTGCCCAGAGCATCTTCATTGAATACCTTATCAAATTTCGGATGTTCCATAAAAGATTTAATTTCAGAACCAAACATAAAAGTTCCATTCATATGTGCATAATATAACGGCTTAATTCCAAAAATATCTCTTGCAGAAAACAACTTTCTTTCTTTTATATCCCAAATTACAAAAGCGTACATTCCGCGCAGACGGTATACTAAATCCTCTCCCCACTGTTCATATCCATGAATCAGTGTCTCGGAATCGGTATTGGATGTAAAAATATGTCCTGCCTGAATCAATTCCTCCCGTAATTCCTGATAATTGTAAATTTCTCCGTTGAAAACCAGTACTTTACTTCTATCTTCATTATATAATGGCTGATCTCCATCGGCAGAAAGATCAATAATGGAAAGACGTCTGAACCCTAACGCCGCATCTTCATCCACATATGTTCCGGAACTGTCCGGTCCACGGTGCACAATTGTATTCATCATATTTTCCAGCACCTGTTCTCTGTTTTCAACTTTTCCTACAAATCCCGCAAATCCACACATATTATTGCATCTCCTCTTATTTATGTAACGTTGTCCTGCCTGCTGTTCTCAGCATTCCCATTTCACAGACAGGTTATGTAGTATCTTTTTCATCATTTGAAGAAGACTCTTCTTTTTTATAACGACTTTTAATATATCATATGATACTGTTAAATCCAAGTAAAACCTTCTTTCTGCGTTCGTTTCACACCAAATGATGTTGATTTTCTTCCAATTCCCGTATCCGTTGCTGATACAGCTCACGTTCTGTATTTTCAGATAGAATGTCAAACCTGTATTCCAGCTCCAGCCACACCGGTCCTCCGTCAAGCTCCGGAATATCCATCAAATATTGAGGATCATCTGTCAGAAATAGACTTCTGCCCCGTTCTGTGAATACTGCATTTGACGCTTTCATCCCATGTTCTACGGATTTTCCATTGATTTTAAGACTACATATTTCACACCAGCATGCGGTGCTGCATGGATCAAACCGTATCATCTTTGCATTTTCAAGCAGCCATGATTTTTGAATCCGATACCCGGAAATCCCCGGCCATGTTTCGCTATCCTCTTCTGTGAACCCGTGTCCAATATCATAATAACACTTGGAATCCTGATTTTCCCTTCCGCCAACTATCTGACTGGTTACATTGCTGTAAAACTTAATCCGCTCTGCTTCCATTCCGGTATAATAAATCCGACTCTCTTTTAACTCGGGCGTTGCCATCAATTCTTCATACATTTCATCAAACCGCTCAGAGTACTGATAATCCACTGCCGCAATTTTCTGCCATAGTGACAGCCATTCTCCTGCCGGACCATATCCCTTCGTAATCTCTTCCAGCAATTCGTCCGACGTTTTGCAGTCAAATCCTCTTCCTGAAAAATTATTCCGCTCTGCAAGACTAAAATTCTCTTCTGTCAGATATCCCGGTCCCCCCATGTAATCATATACATAGACCGGAACTCCCATTGCAAGACATCTTGGAACGGTTCTTCCAATTGTAATCACAAGGTCATACTGCATCAAAAACTCTGCATCTACCTGCACAGTCTGATGTCCCATTCCTATCAAATCCACCTGATAATAACCGCCCATCTTTTCTTTTAATTCCAGCAGTTCATTTGGAATGTGATTGGAAATAATCGCAATCTTGTCCAATTCTCTCTTATACCCTGCGTAATCTCCGCAGCTCTCAAAATATTCAGCCTCCACACAGTTCTGAAACACCTTAATCTTTGTTTCCTCTGACACCTGTCTTGCAGCCAAGTCTGCACATTCCGGGCTAACACACAAAACAAATGCCGCCTCATCGATGCATACTGGCAGACTTTCTACTGCTTCCGTTACGCTTAATTTTGAAACAATCATCCGTTTATATTTCAGCGGATATCTACTTGTCAGATAATCGAAAATCGGAAAATGCTGTACGAAGATAATATCATATTCCATATCTTTCAAAACTTCATTCTGGCATTCAATAACAGTCACCCCTTCTTCTACTTCCTGTAGAAGCGGATAAGATTTTTTATATACTACAATAACAACCTCATATCCCTTTTCCCGAAACAGGTGCGCAAACTCCAAAGTATGCAGCTCAGAACCTGTGTATTTCTGAAAATAGAGATTGGTCATTAATACTTTTTTACTTTGCTCCATTGTATTTCTCCATATTTTCCTTTATTACCCCTTTCGATTATAGCAGAATTATTTATATTTCAATATATTTTATTTTAATTTTTACAATTCAGCTTCCGAAAAATACGGCAGCGGATATAAAACATTGGAAGAAGATTCCAGCAGATGCCCATACCATTCTGATAGTATACCATTGATTGCATTCAATTCACAATCCTTTGCCTTTAATTTTTTGACCATATCCTCCATCCGGCAATCTCCAAGAGTATAGATAACATCCCTGGAAACTTAGTCTCCGGGGATGAAATTAAGATATGAGAATTATTTATGCTTGCAATCTGTCGGACTGTTAATCAGTGATGCCACCTGAAATTCATGTTTATGTCCATCTTCTTTGGTAGTACATCCTTTTGCAAAGTGAACGTGTTTTCCATAGCCAACATCAATCGCACCGGAAGTTTTTCCACAAAATTCATGGTAATGTTCATCAGAAAAATCTGTGCGGAATTTTACTTCATGATAATGGTCAGATGTGCCAGGTATCTGGATTGCTTCCCCTGATACTGCACAAAATCGATGATTATGGCATTCCTTACATTCTCTGAAAACCTCTGTACTTCCAGTTATTTCATGAACATGTTTTTGTTTCTGACAATCATATTGCTGATTCTGCATAATGACACTCCTCGTATAATAAGCATGTACCCCAGATATACAGGGGTGGGCTTATTCTTTTTTGTGGTATAGAGGAGTCATCCCTCCGGAGGTTCTCTCCTTGATCTTCATCCCCTATACGGTTTACGTGTTACTTATATTGCCAAGATTTCCCGGACGCTTATAATAGAGTCCATAGGAATGTTCCAAAGGGTACCGCTGTCACTCCTTGCAAG
>CASERA010000099.1 GCA_949290175.1 uncultured Ruminococcus sp. | reverse complement strand
TAAGATTCTTGTATTGGATGATGGAAAAGAAGTTGGGTATGGGACACATCGGGAGTTACTTAAAAATTGTGCCGTATATCAGGAAATCTGTTATTCTCAGCTTTCCAAAGAGGAGGTGAATCAGAATGCATAAACGAAGAAAAGGTGTTATTGCAAAAGTACTTCTTTTAATTAAGCCTTATCTGTATTATCTGATCCTTTCATTGATTTTTGCTGTGATTTCCTCAGTACTGACTCTATATGCTCCAATTTTGATAGGAAATGCAGTAGATTTGATTATAGATAGGGGACGCGTGGATTTCCACGGAATTTTAAAAATACTGGCAGAGCTGGCAGGGATTGTTGTGATTACGAGCCTTGCACAGTGGATGATGAATTTGTGCAACAATACGATTACTTATCGTGTAGTTAAGGATGTGAGAACAAAAGCTTTTGCAAAACTGCAGGTTCTTCCGCTGAAATATGTAGACAGCCATCCATATGGAGAGACAATCAGCAGAATTATTACAGATGTAGATCAGTTTTCAGATGGGCTTTTGATGGGATTTACTCAGTTGTTTACGGGAGTTGTTACAATACTGGGAACTTTGTGTTTTATGCTGTCCATTAATGTGCGGATTTCCCTGGTTGTCATTCTGATCACTCCGATATCGTTATTTATGGCAGCATTTATTGCAAAAAGAACTTATACTTTTTTTAAAGCACAATCAGAAACGCGGGCAGAGATGACTTCGCTTGTGGATGAAATGGTGGGAAATCAGAAAGTAGTACAGGCATTTGGGTATGGGGACAAGGCACTGAATCGCTTTGATGCGGTGAATAAAAAATTGGAAACAGTCAGTATTCGTGCGATTTTTTGCTCTTCTATTACGAATCCGGGAACCCGGTTTGTTAACGGACTTGTATATACGGGAGTCAGTATTGTAGGGGCATTTACGGCAATTGGCGGAGCGATTACGGTAGGGCAGCTGTCTTGTTTTTTGAGTTATGCAAACCAGTATACGAAACCGTTTAATGAGATTTCCAGTGTTGTAACAGAGCTTCAGAATGCACTCGCCTGTGCCGGAAGGGTATTTGAGTTTATAGAAGAAACAGCGGAGCTGCCGGATGCGCAGGATGCGAAGGTATTGGTTCATACAGATGGAAGTTTGAAGCTGGAACATGTATCATTTTCATATCGTCCGGAAACGAAACTTCTTCAGGATTTGAATCTGAATGTAAAAAAGGGGCAGAAGATTGCGATTGTCGGTCCTACCGGGTGCGGAAAAACAACTCTTATCAATCTGCTGATGCGTTTTTACGATATTGATGAAGGAAAAATCATTATCAGCGGAAATGAGATACGGGATATTACACGCGATAGTCTGCGCTCCAATTATGGGATGGTACTGCAGGAAACGTGGCTGAAGTCGGGGACAATTGCCGAAAATATTGCGTATGGAAAAGAAAATGTAACAATGGAGGAAATCATAGAAGCGGCAAAAGCGGCGCATGCACATGGCTTCATTAAGAGAATGGAGCAGGGGTATAACACGATAATTCAAGAGGAAGGCGGCAATTTGTCACAAGGGCAGAAACAGCTTCTTTGTATCGCACGTGTGATGCTGCATCTTCCGGATATGCTGATTCTGGATGAAGCAACGTCTTCTATTGATACCCGGACAGAGATTAAAGTACAGGAAGCTTTTCAAAGGATGATGGAAGGACGCACCAGTTTTATTGTGGCACATCGGCTGTCTACAATCAGGGAGGCAGATGTGATTCTGGTCATGAAAGATGGAAATATTATTGAGCAGGGAACGCATGAAGAACTGTTGGAAAAGGAAGGATTCTATAAACAGCTGTATGAAAGTCAGTTTGCAGTGTAAAATGAAAAAAGTACCGGCTGTGACAAAAAGGTCACAGACGGTACTTTTTTATGCCTCCGGTTTCTTTTGTGCACTCATGTATTCGTGTTCACGTTTGAGCTCTGCGAAGCACTCCAGAGGTGTCCAGTGCTGATTGGTCGGTGTCAGGATTGCTTTGTAAGGAAATGGACCGACGCCGCATCTTCTCAGTGCAGTCAAAGCCTGGTTGAGTTTCTGGTCATTGAAACCACAGAAAACAATCATAGTGTCAGGCAGCGGTTCTCCGTCATAGGTACCCTCTGCCGGCTCGATGTCTTTTACTTTTGCCATCACTCCCAGCGGCTGATTGTAATCTTCCTGCTGAATATAGCGAAGACGTACGCGCAGAGGGAATAATGCCATTTCCATTTTCAGACGGATGTCTTTGTCGGGTACATGGAATAATAATATGGTCTCTTTCATAAGTTATAGTCTCCTTTTTACATAATGGTATTTACTATTGTAGTAGAATTCAGTGGAATTGAAAAGAGGAAAAATCAGTTGACAAATCAATCTGGAAATAATATTATAATTGTATTAAAACAGTAATACAGAGTTGTAAACAGCTAAAAAGGCAATGTATTTGAGGAGGGAAGTTATGATTGAGATTAGAAATCTAACAAAAATATACAAGCTGAATAAAAAGCAGATGAAAGAGTCTAAGACAACAAACCCAATAAAAACAGCAGTCAACAACATCAGTCTGACAGCAAGAGAAGGTGAGATATACGGACTTCTGGGACCGAATGGTGCAGGGAAGACAACGACCCTTAGATGTATTTCCACGATTATTAAGCCGACAAAGGGTGAGATTTATGTTTCCGGTCATGAGGTACAAAAAGAACCGGAAAAGGTGAGAGAGAAAATTGGTTTCCTGACAGGAGATATCAAACTAGATCCCCAGTTCTCACCGGATTACATGTTTGATTTTTTTGGACGACTTCATAGGGTACCGGAGGAAAAACTAAAAGCACGCAAGCAGGAGCTGTTTTCTTATTTTAAAATTACAGATTTTGCACATAAGCCAATGAAGGAATTGTCAACCGGCATGGGGCAGAAAGCAGCAATTGCAGTCAGCCTGGTTCATGATCCCGATATTATTATTTTCGATGAACCGACCAACGGATTGGATGTTATTACAGCGAAAAATGTTACGGATTATTTAAGAAAATTGAAAAAGGAAGGCAAGCTGGTTATTGTTTCTACTCATATTATGTCCGAAGCAGAGAAATTGTGTGACAGAATCGGAGTTATTATTGACGGAAAGAAAGTGACAGAGGGAAGTCTGGAAGATATTCTTCATGATACAAATGCAGAAGACCTGGAAGATGCCTTCTTTACGTTGTACAGCCAGGTAAAAGGAGGAGAATAAGATGGGCGCAATCAAACAGATATGTGGAAAAGAACTGACTAGAGTGGTAAAGGACAGAAAGATGCTGTTCTCAGTATTTATTCTGCCGGTTTTGCTCATGGTAGTTGTGATAAATCTGATTTCAAGTTTGAGCAGCAGTATGGAGAAGGATGTGGAGGCTCACGCACCAGTTATTTATCTGCAGAATGCACCGAAGGATTTTGAAGGTTATCTCATGGAATATAATAAAGAAAGTAGTATTCGTATGAGCGAAGACCGTGAAGAGATAAAATCGGCTCTTCGTGAAGGAGAAGCAGAGCTTTGGATTGAGTTTCCGGAGAATTTTTCTGAGCAGATTCTCTCATATCAAAGAGGAGATGATATTCCTCAAATAAAGGTGTATTACAATCCTTCAGAGGAATATTCCAGTGCAGCTTACGAAGCGGTTTCAGGACACATTTTGGAGCAGTATCGTCAGAATCTGCTGGCAGACAGGGTAGATGATATGGAATCATTGACTGTATTTACGGTGAATTCGGATAATCCGGAGATGATTATCCAGGATGAAACGAAAGCAGGCGGAAAAGTATTGGGAAGGATGCTTCCGTATTTTGTAACCATTCTTCTGTTTTCGGGAGCTATGGGAATTGGTACAGATATGGTAGCCGGAGAAAAAGAGCGCGGAACAATGGCAAGTATGCTTGTAGCTCCGATTAAAAGAAGCTCAATTGTACTTGGCAAGGTCTTTGCACTGATGATTATTTCCGGAATATCTTCTGTGATTTATGTGGTATCGATGTTTGCATTTTTACCAAAATTGATGGGAGAATCCGGGGAAGGCAGTGCCGGACTGGAATTTGGTTTTAGTCCGGAACAGATTGTGATGATGGCATTTCTTCTGATTGCAATTGCATTTTTATATTCCGGAATTATTGTATTGATTTCTGTATTTGCAAAAGATGTAAAGGAAGCCGGCAGTTTTACCATGCCGATTTATATGCTGATTCTGATTTTAGGAATCCTTACAATGTTTGTGACACATAATATAAAGGAATGGTATTATGCAGTGCCATTTTATAATACTTCACTGGCATTGCAGAGAATTCTGACCGGAGAAATCAGTATGATTCAGTACGGTATGACGCTGGGGATTACTCTGGGACTTGGTGCGGTGTTAATAGCAGTGATTGCAAAAGCATTTGAGAGTGAAAAGGTAATGTCAATTTAATATGGGTGTCCAAAAAGTATAGAAAGAGTACACAGAAAACTAAGAAACTGCATATAGTGGCGGTAAGAAGCTGTCACTGTATGCAGTTTTTTCATTATATAGGAAACTGTAGTACATGTACCTTGGGATGCTGAAAGGGGGCACAGGAAATGAGGCTTTGTGAATTAAAGGAAAAAGAAGTCATTAATATATGCAACTGCAAGCGTCTGGGATGTGTGGTGGACATTGATATTGATGTCTGTGACGGAAGAGTGCTTGCGATTATCATTCCGGGACCAGGAAAAATCTGTAGTTTTTTGGGAAGTGACAGTGAATTTGTGATTCCGTTTTCCTGCATCAAGAGGATTGGCCCGGATATTATTTTAGTGGAAATCAGTGAAGAAAAGTTTTTGCAAAAATACTAGATGTTCGATATAATGAGGAAAACAGAAGAAAAATAAAAAGGAAAGGCGGAAGAGATTATGAAATGCCCATATTGTGGTTATCCGGATACCCGAGTGATTGATTCCAGACCTGCGGAGGATAATAACTCTATCCGCAGAAGACGTTCCTGCGACGAATGCGGAAAACGTTTTACGACTTATGAAAAAGTAGAAACAATTCCTTTGATTGTAATCAAGAAAGATAACAACAGAGAGCAGTATGACAGAGCAAAGATTGAAGCAGGAGTGCTCAGGGCATGCTACAAGCGTCCCGTTCCGGCAGAAAAGATTCAGCAGGTGATTGATGAGATTGAACTTCAGATTTTTAACAGGGAGGATAAAGAAATTCCAAGCAAGCAGATTGGAGAAATCGTAATGGATAAGCTAAAAGACCTGGATGCGGTTGCATATGTCCGGTTCGCTTCCGTATACAGAGAGTTTAAGGATGTAAATACGTTCATGGCTGAGCTGAAAAAAATACTGGAATAAATTAAAATAATCGTTTATAATGGTTACGACAATTTAATAATGAAGGTTATTTGAAGAAGGAGACAACATGAAAAGAAGAGGAACAGCGATTCTTTTAATGCTTATGATGGTTGTAACTGTTGCACTGAGTGGATGTTCAGGTGACAAGGAAAAGACGTCGTCAACATCAGAGAATAAGCTTTCAGAAAAACAGGTCGAGGGAGGAACGATTAAGGTCGGTATCTCTCAGGATTTGGACAGTCTTGACCCGCATAAAGCAGTATCGGCAGGAACCAAAGAAGTTTTGTTTAATATTTATGAAGGCTTGGTAAAGCCGGATAAAGATGGCAATTTAGTAGGAGCCGTGGCGAGTGATTATCAGATTTCAGATGATGCAAAAGTATATACATTTACTTTGCGTGATGGTGTGAAATTTCATAATGGACAGGACGTTACGGCAGAAGATGTAAAATATTCAATAGACAGATGCGCTGATACGTCAAATGGAGCTCCATTGGTATCAGCGTATTCTATTGTTGAGAGTGTGAATATTCTCAATGAGAATACAGTAGAAGTACGTCTAACCGAGCCAAATACAGAGTTCCTGGCGTATATGACGACAGCAATTATTCCAAAGGACTATCAGGATTTAGAAACAGCACCGATAGGAACAGGACCGTTTAAATATGTTTCCCGCTCTCCGCAGGAGAATATTGTAATAGAGAAGAATGAAGAATACTGGGGAGATAAAGCACATTTGGATAGGGTGGAATTCCGGGTTATTTCAGATGCAGACATGCTGGTTACCAATTTAAAAAGTGGAGCCATTGACATGGCAGCGCGTCTGACTTCTTCCCAGGCAGCAGAGCTGACGGAAGGTTTTCATATTGAAGAAGGTACGATGAATCTTGTACAGGCACTCTATCTGAATAATGCGGTAGAACCTCTGAATAATGAAAAGGTTCGTCAGGCACTCTGTTATGCAATCAATCCGGATGAAATCATGGCGATGATTGCTGACGGAAAAGGAGTACGTGTTGGAACCAGTATGTATCCGGGGCTGAAGAAGTATTTTGATGATAGTTATACAAACTATTATGAGCAGGATTATGAAAAGGCAAAAGAACTGCTGAAGGAAGCCGGGTATCCGAATGGATTTGATTTGGAAATTGCAGTAAGTTCGGCAGACCAGCCGCATGTGGATACTGCACAGGTAATTGCAGAAGAATTGAAACAGATTGGCGTGAATGTAACGATTCAGCCAATTGAGTGGGGGACATGGCTGGAAGAAGTCTATATGGGACGTAATTTCCAGGCAACAGTCGTTGGTTTGAATGCTTCAAACCTGTCTGCAAGAGCAATGCTGGAGCGTTTTGTATCAGATGCGGAAAACAACTTTATCAATTTCAGTAATCCGAAATATGATGAGGTGTTTAAACAGGCGATATCTACGACAGATGAAGAAGAACAGATAAAACTGTATAAAGAATTGGAAGGAATTTTAACAGAAGATGCTGCCAATGTATATATTCAGGATTTGGCAAATCTTGTAGCAGTCAGCGATAAATTTGATGGATATACATTCTATCCGCTGTATGTTCAGGATATGTCTACAATGTATATGGTAGAGTAGAAAACATGGAGGAAAGCAAGCATGAATTACGTGATAAAAAAAATAACAGGTCTAATAATCGCATTATTAATTGTCGGAATGCTTGCTTTTCTCGCATTTGAGGTGATTCCAGGGGATCCGGCAAGGGCGATTCTCGGGACAGAAGCTACCGAGAGCAGAGTCCAGGCACTGCGGGAGGAGATGGGACTGAACCGTCCTCTGCCGCAGAGATTTGGACAGTGGGTATTGGATTTTGTAAGAGGAGATATGGGAACCTCTTATTCTTATCAGATTCCGGTACGGGAAATGATTGGAGATAAAATACCGATTACAGTGGCAATGACGGGAATATCATTTCTTATGATTCTGCTGATTTCGGTTCCGTTAAGCCTGTTGTGTGCAAGATATGAAAATAGTTGGCTGGACCGTGTTTTTCTCATATTGAATCAGACTATGATGTCGATTCCGGCCTTTTTTCTGGGAATGATTTTTACGGTATTGTTTGGACTTATATTAAGGGTATTTACACCGGGAGAGTATATTTCTTATAAAGAAAGTATATCTGGCTTTCTGGGATATTTGATAATGCCGTCACTTGCAATTGCATTGCCAAGGGCGGCAATGACAGTAAAAATGTTTCGTAATTCTCTGATTGAACAGATGCATCAGGATTATGTGAGAACCGCATTGAGCCGGGGATGCAGTAAATGGCGCGTACTGCTGCGGCACGTACTGGGAAATGGAATTATGCCAATTATTACCTTTTTGGGAATGACAATTGCAGATATTGTGGCAGGCAGCATTGTGATTGAGCAGGTATTTGGAATTCCAGGGCTTGGAAGGACGCTGATTTCTTCTATTTCCAGCAGGGATTATCCGGTTGTGCAGGCGATTATTGTGCTGATAGCAGTTGTCGTTCTTGTTATGAACGGGATAGTAGATTTGATGTATCACAGACTGGATAAGAGGATTGAGCTATGAGAAAAAGAAAACACAATTCTTATAATTTTACAGTCGGTCTGACACTGACAACAGTGATGCTGGCAGTAATTCTTGTGGGAATGGTCTGGACACCATATGACCCGGATCAGATGCAGGGAAGCTTGAAATTGCATGGACCGATGATATCCCACATTTTTGGAACGGACCAATTCGGGCGGGACGTTTTCAGCCGGGTACTTACAGGGGGAGGCAACACATTAGCAATTGCACTCGGAACGATTTTGATAGGAGGAACGGTCGGAATCATTATAGGAGCTGTAACCGGCTATTTTGGCGGATGGATTGATGAGGGACTGATGCGAATGAATGATGTGCTTGCTGCATTCCCCAGTGTTTTGATTGCATTGGTACTCGTAAGTGTGATGGGAACCGGAAAGTACAAAGTCATGCTGGCATTGGGAATCGCATTTATTCCCAGTTTTGCAAGAATTGTACGTGGGGAGTTTATGCGCTGTAAGGCGGAAGATTATGTGACAAGTGCAAGACTTATGGGAGTGTCTGCCCCGAGGATTTTATTTGTGCATATTCTGCCCAATATTCTGCCGGCACTTCTCTCTGCACTGACCATTGGATTTAATAATGCGGTTCTGGCAGAAGCGGGACTGAGTTACCTCGGAATTGGTGTACAGCCGCCGGATGCCAGCCTGGGAAGAATGTTGTCAGAGTCTCAGACCTATCTGGCAGGCGGGCCGTGGTGTGCGATATTCCCGGGAGTATTTCTGGTACTGCTCGTGCTGGGAGTGGGGCTGCTTGGCGAAGGAATCCTGGACAGGTTTGGAGGTGGACGGTAATGTTGGAAGTAAAGAATCTGTCGATTTATTTTGAAGACCGGGGAGAACGGCAGACAGCAGTCAAAGATGTGTCTTTTTGTGTGGAAGATGGAGAGATTTTAGGTCTGGTTGGAGAGTCTGGTTCAGGGAAAACGATGACAGCACTGACAATTGCAGGACTTCTAAAATCGCATGCAATACTGGAGGATGGAGAAATTCTGCTGGATGGTACGGACTGTCTGAAACTGACGGAAAAAGAGATGCGTCAGATTCAGGGAAAAGACATCAGCATGATTTTTCAGGAACCCATGACAGCGCTGAATCCAATTATGAGAATTGGAAATCAGGTTGAGGAGGCGCTTCTGCTTCACACGAAATTAAACCGAAGACAGAGAAAAGAAAAAGTTTTAAAAGCTTTGGAAGATGTAGAAATGGAGAATCCCGAAGATATATGCCGAAAATATCCCCATGAGTTATCCGGAGGGATGCGTCAGAGAGTGATGATTGCATCGGCGATTATCTGCCGCCCGAAGTTTTTGATTGCGGATGAGCCGACAACGGCGCTGGATGTAAGAACACAGGAGAGTATACTCAATCTTTTAAAGAAGCTGAACAAAAAATATAAGATGGGGATTTTGTTTATTTCACATAATCTGCGTGTTGTAAATGAATTATGCAGCCGTGTGCTTGTGATGAAAGACGGAAATGTGATTGAAGAAGGCAGAGCGGAGCAGATTTTTAAAAATCCCCAGACTGCTTATACAAAAGAATTAATTGCCGCAATTCCGGCAAGAATGGAAGAAAACCGGTATTATGAAATGTTGATGGCGAAGGCAGGTGAAGTGGATGCCTGAAAAAATATTAGAGCTGAAACATGTAAATGCATATTATGGGAAGAAAAAGCAGCGTACACAGGTACTGGAGAACATCTCTTTTACAATCTATGGGGGAGAAATTCTCGGTCTTGTAGGTGTAAGCGGAAGTGGAAAATCAACGCTGTGTAAATGTATTCTTGGTTTACTGAAAGATTATGATGGAGATATCGTGCATTATACCAGGAGACCGCAGATGGTATTTCAAGATCCGTTTCGTTCGCTGAATCCGAAGAAGAGAATCGGATGGATTCTGGAGGAACCCCTGAAAGTGCAGGGCGGATTTTCAAAGGAAGAACGACGGAAGAAAGCAGAAGATGTCTTACAGAGAGTCCACCTGGAGAAGGAAATCTATGAGCGCTATCCGAAAGAATTGAGCGGTGGACAAAGACAACGTGTGAGTATTGCGCTTGCACTGATCAGCGGAGCCAAATTTATTCTTGCAGATGAACCTCTTTCTGCTCTGGATGTAACGGTGCAGGCACAGATTATAGAACTTCTGAAAGAATTGCGGGAGAAGGAAAAGATAGCATGTCTGTTTGTTTCTCATGATTTGGATGTTGTAAATATGCTTTGCAGAAGAGTTCTTTTTCTGGAAAATAGAAGGATTATAGAATATGAGGACTTATAAACTGACGATTGCCTATGATGGCAGCAGATATCAGGGATGGCAGAAGCAGAAGAATACGGACTTGACAATTCAGGGAATCCTGGAAAATATTGCAGGACAGACAGCGGGATATCCGGTAGAAATTAATGGCTCCGGGAGGACAGACAGCGGTGTACATGCAAAAGGACAGACAGCCAGTATGGTATTGCATGGAAAAGTAGACGAGATACATTTTAGAGATGAGTTGAATGAGCAGCTTCCACTGGATATTCGGGTAATGCGGATGGAACTTGTTAGAAATGGTTTTCACGCCAGACGGAGTGCCAGGGGAAAGTCTTATGAATACTGGATAGATACCCGGGAAAAACCGGATGTATTCACAAGGAAATTTACCTATCATTATCCAAAGGAACTGGATGTGAATGCAATGAAGAAAGCGGCTGCTTATTTGACAGGAACGCATGATTTTGCAGGATTTACAGATAAAAAAGATGAAAAGTCCACAACGCGGACAATATATGCTATAATCATTGAGAAACAAAAAGAGAAAATCAGGATAGAGTATGAAGGGACAGGATTTATGTATCACATGGTAAGAATTCTGACCGGAACTCTTCTGGAAGTTGGGGATGGAAGGCGGAAGCCGGAAGAAATAAAAATGATTTTAAAGGATAAAAAACGAGATGCGGCTGGATTTCTTGCGCCGGCAAGAGGGCTGACTCTAAAGGAAGTATATTACGGATAAGAGGGGACAGGGGCCAGTGGGAACCGTCCCTTTTCGCGCTTTTCCCCAGATAGAAAAGGAGGATGTATGAAATTTATATCATGGAATGTCAACGGAATCCGTGCATGTGTGCAGAAAGGATTTCTGGATTTTTTTAAAGAAACCGATGCGGATATTTTCTGTCTTCAGGAAACAAAAATGCAGGAAGGACAGCTGGTACTGGATTTGGAAGGTTACCATCAGTATTGGAACTATGCCGTTAAAAAAGGATATTCAGGTACGGCGATTTTTACCAAAAAGGAGCCATTGAGTGTATCTTATGGAATCGGGATTGAGGAGCATGATCAGGAAGGCCGCGTGATTACACTGGAATTTGAAGATTTTTATTTCATTACAGTGTATACGCCGAATTCTCAGAATGAACTGGCACGACTTGATTACAGAATGCAGTGGGAGACAGATTTTCTGGCATATCTAAAGAAACTGGAAGAAACAAAACCAGTTATTTTCTGCGGAGATTTGAATGTGGCACACAAGGAAATAGACCTGAAAAATCCGAAGACTAACCGTAAGAATGCAGGATTTACCGATGAAGAAAGAGGAAAGTTTACAGAACTTTTGGATGCAGGGTTCATCGATACGTTCCGGTATTTCTATCCGGAGCAGGAGGGGATTTATTCCTGGTGGTCTTATCGTTTTAGTGCTAGGGCAAAGAACGCAGGGTGGCGTATTGACTATTTCTGTGTATCAGAGAGCCTGAAAGACCGTCTGGAAGATGCCAAAATTCTGACGGATGTGATGGGATCGGATCACTGTCCGGTTGAGTTGGACTTAAAATAATATGAATAGAAAGAAACAGGAGGAAAGATTATGACGAAAATAGATATTATTTCCGGATTTCTCGGTGCTGGAAAGACAACCTTTATTAAAAAGATGCTGAAAGAAGCATTTGAAGGAGAACAGGTTGTTTTAATTGAAAATGAATTTGGAGAAATTGGAATCGATGGTGGATTTTTGAAGGAGGCAGGTATCGAAATTCGTGAAATGAATTCCGGATGCATTTGCTGTTCACTGGTGGGTGATTTTGGAAAATCATTGAAAGAAGTGGTAGATACTTATCATCCGGACCGTATTTTAATTGAGCCATCCGGTGTCGGCAAGCTTTCAGATGTTATCAAGGCAGTGCAGGATGTACAGGAGGAGATTGATGTGCAGCTCAATAGCTTCACAACAGTTGTGGATGTAACAAAATGCAAGCTGTACAGAAAGAATTTCGGAGAATTTTTCAGTAACCAGATTGAATATGCAGGTGCAATTATTTTAAGCCGTACGGATAAGGCAAAGACTGAAAAAGTAGAAGAAAGTGTTGCACTTCTTCGGGAATTAAACGATAAAGCGCCGATTATTACAACACCGATTGCGCAGTTAAGCGGAACGAAGCTGTTAGAAACCATGGAGCATAGCAAAACTTTGGAAGAAGAACTTCTGGAGGAAGAGATATGCCCGGAATGCGGCCATGCACACCACCATGAGCATGGACATCATCACCATCATCACCATAACGAAGAAGGATGTGGATGCGGACATCATCACCATCATGAAGAAGGGTGTGGATGCGGCCATGAGCACCACCATGAACACGGACATCACCATGCAGATGAAGTATTTACAAGCTGGGGAAGAGAGACGATTCGCACTTATACGAAAGAAGAGATCGGCGGCATGTTGAAAACACTGGAAGAAGCAGATGGCTTTGGTGTGGTTCTGCGTGCCAAAGGTATGGTTGCGGGCTCTGATGGAGAATGGATTTATTTTGATATGGTTCCGGGTGAGCATGAGGTGAGAACCGGAGCAGCAGAATATACAGGAAGAGTTTGTGTAATTGGATCCGAATTGAATGAAGAGAAACTGGAAGAGTTATTCGGACTGAAGAAATAGAATTTGCGGTGAGGAGAGAGAGCGATGAATGAACCGGATGTAATGGTCTATCTGATGACGGGATTTCTGGACAGCGGAAAGACACAGTTTTTAAAGTTTACGCTGATGCAGGAGTATTTCCAGATTGAAGGGACGACACTTTTGATTCTCTGTGAAGAAGGAGAAGAAGAGTATAATCCGCAGGAGATGGAGCAGTATGGAGTAAAGATTGTAACGGTAGAAAATCAAGAGGATTTGACAGAAGAGTGGCTGAAAGAATTAGATGATAAATATTCTCCGGAGCGGGTTGTGGTGGAATATAACGGTATGTGGAAGGTCAGCGATTTTGAGGCACTGAAACTCCCACAAGGCTGGGGAATTGAGCAGAAATTGACAACTGTGGATGCAAGTACGTTTCAGATGTATCTGACGAATTTGAAGCCATTATTTGTAGAAATGGTACGCGGTTCAGAGATGGTTGTATTCAACCGCTGTGAGGATATCAAACCTCTGGGAGGATACCGCAGAAGTGTGAAAGTTGTCAGTCCGCAGGCCGAAGTTATTTTCGAAGATGAGAACGGAGAAGTAGAAGATATTTTTGGCGATGATGTCCCCTATGATTTGGATGCACCTGTTATTGAAATTCGCAGAGAGGATTATGGCATCTGGTATGTGGATGTTATGGAAAATCCAGACCGATACAAGGGAAAAGTGGTGGAGTTTACAGCAAAAGTAATGAAACCGAGAAGTTTTCCATCCAAAGTATTTTTGCCGGGACGTATGGCTATGACCTGTTGTGCAGATGATACCACATTTTTAGGATATATTTGTAAAAGTGCATATGCTCCAAAGCTGAAAGCAGGACAATGGGTGAAGGTACGTGCAAAAATTAATTTTGGTCATGTGTCTGTTTATAGAGGGACAGGTCCTATTTTGGAGGCAGAATATATTGAAAGTGCAGAACCGATAGAAGAACTGGTTTATTTTAATTAAAATAAGGGGAGGAAATACCGGTATGAAGAAGCAATTTGATGTAATCGCGATGGGAGAACTGCTGATTGATTTTACGATGAATGGACAAAGCGAACAGGGAAACAATATGTTTGAGGCGTGTCCGGGCGGTGCTCCGTGTAATGTACTGGCAATTCTGAATAAACTTGTAAAGAAAACGGCATTTCTTGGAAAAGTGGGAGAAGATCAGTTTGGAAAACTTTTGCGAGAAACGATAAGCGAAGCTGGAATCGATACATCGAATCTTCTGACAGACAAAGAAGTGAATACAACACTGGCATTTGTACACACATTTCCGGATGGAGACAGAGAATTCTCTTTTTACAGAAATCCGGGAGCGGATATGATGCTGACAGAAGATGAGGTGGATGAAGAGTTTATTAAAAAGGCAGAGTTATTCCATTTTGGTACACTTTCCATGACGCATGAAGGCGTGAGAAAAGCCACGAAAAAAGCATTGAAAGCAGCAAAAGAAAATGGACTGCTTGTTTCCTTTGACCCGAATTTAAGACCCCCGCTGTGGAGTTCTCTGGAGCTGGCAAAAGAACAGATGGAGTATGGATTCAGTTACTGTGATATTTTGAAGATTTCTGACAACGAAATTCAGTTTGTATCCGGAAAAGAAGATTATGATGAAGGAATCCGATACTTACAGGATACCTATCATATCCCTCTGATTCTTTTGACGATGGGAAAAGATGGAAGCCGCGCATATTATAAGGATATGTGTGTAGAGCGTAAAGGAAAGACAGTAAAAGCAATTGAGACAACAGGAGCAGGAGATACGTTCTGCGGAAGTTCACTGAATTATATTCTGGAACATGATTTTGAGCATCTGACCGAAGAACAGCTTGGAGAGATGCTGAGTTTTGCAAATGCGGCAGCAGCACTGATCACCACAAGAAAAGGAGCTATACGCTCCATGCCGGAAAAAGAAGAGGTGCTGAAGCTCTTGGAAGAATAAGTTCAGATAGTGTCAAGAATTTAAAAAATTACTTTCTTTTTTAAAAGGAATGGTGTACAATACTAAGCTGATAGCCATTGTGCGAATATAGAGAAAAGCAGGAGGAAATAGCAATGCCGGCGGCAACATCGGAAGAGTTATTTGTAAAGTTCAGCAGTATTGATGAAATTCAGGAATTTGTAACAATAATACAGGAATTTAAAGGAGATGTGGATTTAAAACAAGGCAGAGCCATAGTAGATGCAAAATCTGTTCTGGGAATTTACAGCATGAACATGAATGAAGGGATGCGGATACAGGTTTTTAATGGTGATGTCAAAGAGCTGGCAGAGATGATTCAGCATTTTTTAGTATAGAATTGACATTTCTTATATGAATCATTATAATAATGAATCAGAACAAAGGCGTTTTCTATAATAGGTAGAGAGCGTCTTTTTCTTGTATAGGAAAGACAATTACAGGCGGTATGAATAAGAGGAGGAAATGCCCATGCGTAATTATACACGAGAAGATATCTGGAACATGGTAGAAGCGGAGGATGTGGAGTTTATCCGTCTGCAGTTCACGGATATTTATGGAGTGATGAAAAATATGGCAGTGACTGTAAGCCAGCTGGAAAAAGTTTTGGATAATAATTGTATGTTTGACGGTTCTTCGATGGAAGGGTTTTTAAGAGAGGGAGAATCGGATATGTATCTGTATCCCGATTTGAATACATTTGAGATTTTTCCATGGCGTCCTCAGCATGGGAAGGTAGCGCGGCTGATTTGTGATGTTCGAAGGCCCGATGGTACACCTTACAGCGGTGACCCCAGATATGTTTTAAAAAAGGTGATTCGGCAGGCAGAAGAAATGGGATATACATTGAATGCAGGGCCAGAATGTGAATTCTTTTTGTTTCATACGGATGAAGATGGGACACCTACAACGCTGACCCATGAGCAGGGAGGGTATTTTGATGTAGGACCTCTGGATTTAGGAGAAAATGCAAGGAGAGATATGGTGCTGACTTTGGAAGAAATGGGATTTGAAATTGAGTCTTCATATCATGAAATAGCGCCGGCTCAGCATGAGATTGATTTCCGGTATGGGGAAGCACTGGAAACAGCAGATAATATTATGACATTTAAGATGGTTGTAAAGACAATAGCGAAGCGTCATGGACTGCATGCAACATTTATGCCGAAACCCAAAAGTGAAACAAACGGTTCAGGAATGCATATGAATCTGTCTTTGTCTAAACATGGGAAAAATATATTTCAGAGCAGTGAAGATTTCAATGGGCTGAGTAAAGAAGCCTACTATTTTATGGGAGGGCTGATGGAGCATATCAAGGCGATTACCTGTATTACAAATCCGACAGTGAATTCTTATAAACGCTTCGTTCCGGGGTATGAGGCGCCGGTTTATATTTCATGGTCAGCGAAAACAAAAGAGCCGTTAATTCGGATTCCATCGGTCAGAGGTGAAGGTACAAGGCTGGAATTAAGAAGTCCCGATCCGTCCGCAAATCCGTATTTAACTTTGGCGGTATTGCTGGGAGCAGGTCTGGATGGAATCCGCAGAAAAATTCTGCCTCCGGATAGTGTCGATACAGATGTTTGGAAAATGGCACCCAAACAGCGGGAGGAACTCAAGTTAGAAGCACTTCCGGAAAGTCTTCAGGCGGCGGCAGAAGAACTGGAAAAAGATGAGTATATTCAGGGTATACTAGGAGAGGAGCTGGCTCAAAAACTGATTGATGCCAGAAAAAAAGAGTACCGGCAGTATTGTATGCAGGTAACAGATTGGGAGATTGCAAATTATCTCCACAAAATCTGAGTGTGTTCATAGATACAGGAATCGCTGATGAAAGAAACGGTCGGGAGGTGAGCAGAGGTGAGCGATATTCTTGTTGTATTTCCCAGAAGAGAAACAGCGGTAAAGATCAGAAACATATTGGTACGGGGCGGACTGAAAGTATCCTGCATCTGTACCACTGGGGCGCAGGTGCTCCAATATGCGGATGCTCTGGATTGTGGTGTAGTTGTTT
>CASERA010000098.1 GCA_949290175.1 uncultured Ruminococcus sp. | reverse complement strand
TGAAATTCCCTCCAGTATCTTTTTAGTAGAACCACATACAGCATCCCACCAATCCTGGGGATTTTGTTCGGCACAGTTCTTCCCATAAAAGTTTACTTTGTAGGGCCAGACACAGCTTGTTATAAATTTTCCCTCCACGGTAAACAGGGAGGCTTTGTCTCCAGATGTACCAAGGTCATGAGCAATGATGTACTGCGGCATAAGGGTCCCTCCTATCTTTTTTGTTTAAATCAATTCATAGATTTTTTTATTTCCATATGTATGAATCCAGTCCTGGGAAAATCCTGCAATGGCAGAGTCGATCATTGGATTTTCAACCATCTGTGTATACAGTTCCGGTGAAGCAGTAACGGTATGTGCACCTGCTAAAAATGCATCCATAATCTGCTGGGTATTTTTAAAACTTGCGGCAAGAATTTTTGTATCGCAGTGATAATGTTCAAATAGCCAGGCGATTTCCTGGATTGCTTTTTTGCTGTCTACATTTATATTATTCATGCGGTTAAAATAAGGGGCAACATAGTCAGCACCGACAGTAGCGGCAAGCATGGCCTGCTGCGGCATGTAAATTGCAGTAGCCGTTACATGATAACCGCTTGATTTGAGCTGCTTTATTGTTTTGATTCCTTCTTCATTGGTTGGGACTTTAATATAAGTTTCTTTTCCAACTGCATGTGTAATTGCTTTTGCTTCTTTGAGCATTTCTTCGCAGGTATTCCCGGTTACCTGTACATGAAGTTCCTTGTCCGGAATGATGGAACGGATCTCCTGTATTAAAGGGAAAAAATCCTTTTTTTCCCGGGAAAGAATTGTAGGGTTGGAAGTAACTCCTGCAATATCATAAATGTCATTGTATTTTTTGATATCTTCAATATGTGCTGTGTCTAATAGAATTTTCATAGTATTTATCTCTCCTTTTTGTGATGTGGGATTTAAAGAGCTGCTTTTAAAATCTGTATACCTGCTTTTTGAAGTTCTTCTTCTATTTCCTGAGGCAATCGATTATCAGTAATTAAATAGCTGACATCTTCAGTTGAAAATAAAGGGACAATACCCTGTTTTTCAAATTTTTTAGATTCTG
Organism: uncultured Ruminococcus sp.; assembly: GCA_949290175.1. Taxonomy (GTDB): domain Bacteria; phylum Bacillota; class Clostridia; order Lachnospirales; family Lachnospiraceae; genus Mediterraneibacter. Next base: position 951 of record CASERA010000098.1, on the reverse strand, counting down.
TTATTATTACAATTTGCTCTGCACTTTTTGCCATATTTTTTAAAGTTTCTACTCGCAGGTGATTGTCACCGGTGAATCCGGAAGAATGGCTGTATCCATCTGTTCCTGCAAAAAATTTGCTTACATGAAATTGCTTAGCACTGTATTTAGAGATAGGTCCTACAAGAGCTTGGGAGTCTGTTTGATAATCTCCTCCTAAAAGGACAAGATTTATATTTGGATTTCCTCCGATGTATTCTGCCATAAATACAGAATTGGTTATGATAGTGATGTTTTGTTTTGTCCTGCTGATTTCTTCTGCGAGCAGGATACAACAGGAACCGGATTCAATCATTATTGTTTCACCATCCTGAATAAGTGTTGCGGCAGCTTGAGCTATGCGGCGTTTTTCAGCATAATTGACAGCAATACGACGGCGCATATGACTTCCATTTGCCAGAACAGCAAATCCTTGTTCTCTGTTCAAAAAACCTCGTTTCTCTAATTCCGTTAAATCTTTTCTCATAGTGACTAAAGAAACATGACACTTTTCGGAGAGGACAGAAACTTCCATCCGTCCAACCTGATTTAAAATTTCCATGATTTTTGAATAGCGTTCTTCTACTTTCTTCATATATTACTCCTAAAATTTACGAACGAAATATATTTATATTTCGAATATAAATATATTCTATACTTTAGAGGGAAAATAGTCAATAAAGGAATCAATATAATTATCGGAAAAATTTTAAATTTTTTAAAATGGAAAAAAAAGTTGAGAAATTGAACTAAAGGTGTTATATTAATAAATGTGTTCCCTTAGTTAAATGGATATAACAATAGCCTCCTAAGGAGTGCATATACTTCTACCCTAAGGGAAACGGCACCGAGTTCGAATTGATTTCGGAACGGTCAAAACTGACAGAAAACCTTTACCCTAAAAGGTGATAGGTATGATGTCAAAAAAATATT
>CASERA010000097.1 GCA_949290175.1 uncultured Ruminococcus sp. | reverse complement strand
ATCATTTGTAATAGCATTTTCATTAACCAGTCCCTTTGAATATAAACCGTTCATGTATTTCAGGAATGCTTTATAACGTTCATCCACTGCATAATTATTCACAACACCATCTTCTGTAAAATAGCCGTCAATTCCCCAATTCGTAAACTGAATTCCAAGGCCCCCAAGAAGGTTCGATGCCGAATATGCACTGCTGAACCAACCAGTGAAATCAAAAGGAATTTCATCCGTATTATCCCCATTTCCATTTGCATCCTGAGATTTGAATGCTTCCAGAACTTCCTGAAGTTCTGTAAATGTAGTCGGCACCTCCAGGCCTAGATTGTCAAGCCATGTCTTATTGATAAACATACTGGTATTTGTATCCGGCCATTTCCCCTGAAATTTCGGTATGCCGTAAATTTTCCCTTCCATCGTAGTTGCAAGGATTTTCGTATCTGGAACTTCTTCAAACATTTCTTGAATATTTGGAGCATATTGCTCAATCAGTTCTGTCATATCCATAAACAGCCCCGTATATGTTGTGTAATCAGACGCTGCCGTGGCGTTAAATAACAAATCTGGAATATCTCCAGATGCAAAACGTGTAGACTTTGTAACATCCCAATCCGTATAAATCTGCTCCCACTCGATTTCAACTCCGGCTTTCTCTTCAATCTCCTGTATCCATTTCATGTTATTGATATCTTGAGTCAGTGGATGCGATATCACCAATGCCTTCAGTTTTACTTTTCCATCAGATGATTCGGATGTAGATTTTTCATTGGAACCACTGCCGCATCCCCCCAAAGTTCCCACTACCATTGCACATGCTAACATCATTGACACTAACCTTTTTTTGATCAATATTTCCTCCTCATAACACACGGCCTGACAGACAGGCGAATATAAATCAATTGCTCCCTGTTCTAATTTATATTTCTTTTATCTCCCGAATATACAACTCTTCGAAAATCCTACATGCCTCCTCTGGATTTTTATTTCTGAACTTCACAGTTACTGTACTGTTTCTGCATTTTTCAGGAAGTTCATATACTTTCTCAAAGAACCCCTCCCGACTACTTCTTACAATATCTTCCACAAACAGGGTGTCATCCAGATATATTTGAATGCTTTTCCCATCATCTTCCGAAGAATATGTAACGGAAAGCCCATTTCTTCCATCCGCGATTTTCATTTTATAGGAGAACCATCCGTCTTCTTTCACAACACGACCGCGTTTTCCATCAAGAACTGCTGTATCTGTTTTTACTCCCCGTATTTGATGAGCCAGCTCATATTGGTCATTTCCTACCGGAATAACATCAAAATGGGACGAGAGAAGTTTTCTCTTTCTTTCCCACTGCTTCGTATATTCCCTGTACTCCTCACTTCCTTTTTGAAATACCTGAAAATAGATTCCATAGCGTACAGCATTCTTCAGAAAATGAGGTGCAAATACTAGTTGATGCCCATCACCATCCTCCAAAGTAAATTCAATTCTACCTTCTGTCTTTCTTAAATAACGGGAGATATTTTTTTCCCATGTACTGCGGTCTGCGTCATCTAAAAGAATACATTCCGGTATTGCAATTTTTTTTGTCGGAACTGTGACATCCACACCTGTCACAGATGTTTCCATACATTCCGTACCAAGATCTGCACTTAGGACAAATGGTCCATATGTAAATGCTGCCGTACGGCTGTTGTCAGGAAGGGAATGTACCTGCAAATACATCGGCATCGGTATCGTCACACAGTCCCCTTTCTCCCATACACCTGAAAGAATCAGATACTCGTCTTCCATATGATTTGTCACCCCTTCCCGGACTTCGGGAACCATTTCTTCTGTCATCCAGTAGGGTTTACGCACCGCAATTTCACAATTTCTTCCTTCTTTGGGTGCATTTACAATTGTAATTTTTATAGGGCTCTCTTTCAGAAAATCTGCTTCAATTTTCACAGTCAGTTTCTGCTCTTGCCAGTCTGCAACAGAGCTAATCATCCGGTTAAGATACAAACGATTCTGACTGTAAAAATAAATATTCTCTGACTGTTTTGTGAAATTCTCCATTCCAGTCCCTGTACAGCACCAGAACTTGTCATACGGAGTAGAATACACCTTAAAATATCCGGTTGCCATAGGCTGAAAATACGTTGTCATACCTGTTTCTGAATTTTGTGAAGATAGAATTGCATTGATAAATGTCTGTTCATCATAATCCGCATAAATCTTCCGTTTTGTAATCCGGAATAAAAGACTTGATAATTTCAGCATATTGTATGTATTGCATGTTTCACAGTTACAGGGAGTACGTTCCGCATCCAGAATATCCGGCATTCCGAAGTGCTCCCATTCACTGTTTCCTCCGGTGATATATGTATGATGTTTTACGACCATATTCCAGAAGTTTTCCGCCATTATCAGATAATAATCATCCTTAGGCTCCACATACAAATACCGTTTCAATCCCCCAAGAATCTTTGGTATGGTTGTATTGGCATGAAGACCATTTAAAATATCCTTTTTCCTGTACATCGCATCAAAAAGCGGCATCTCATCAAATTGATGTGCTGCTTTTGCAAAAATCTCTTCTCCTGTCAAATGATACAAATCATATAGACTACCGTTCATTCCTCCATACTCTACTGCTAAAACTGTATTTCTGGTTTCCTCACTCCAGGCAAGCACACGCTTAGCAATCCACGTTCCCAGGCGAACAGCGATTGTCCTTGCATCTTGATTCTTCGTGTATCGATAGATAGAATTCAAACCCGATAAAATTTTATCCATGGTATACCACGGGACCCATACCGGCTGCTTCTGTTCCACCTTGTCAAATAGTACTTCGGGTGAAGCAAACAAATACCCGTCCTCTCTCTGACATTTACCAAGATGATACAGCAGATATGTTATCCGACTCAAATATTCCGAACGTCCCGTTGCCGCCCATGCCTGTGAAAGTGCTGTCATATAATGTCCAAGTGTGTGTCCCTGGATTTCTGTACTTTCCCATCCCCCGTATCGAATGGCTTTTGGCCTGATGCCTGCTGTTTCCTGAAAGCCTGCTAAAAGTCTGTCTGTGTCCAATGACAACAAATACACACTTTCCAGATGAAATCCTCTTTTCAGATAATCATCCGTAATTTCTACATTTTGATAATCCAGCATTTTTAGCATTGCATCCATTTTTACACCCCTATTTTAGTTTTTCTGCCTGATTAATTACGCTCATGATAAACTTCTCTTTTCCCATCGTATACGCAGCACGGTCTTCTGCAAATTTAAGACTTAAATCTGTTTTTAATTTTGCGTATTCATTCCGATAACACTCATGAGTATTAAGAAAATCACGAAAAAATATGTGATTTCTCCAGCTAATGTTTCCATATTCATATACATGCAAATAATGGGTTCGGCAGGCTTCATCACCTTTTGCAAAAAATATCCGATAATCATCTCCTCCATTTTCTCGATAATGATACCCATTATGTTCCAAAATACCTTTTACAGCACTTACATCTTTCCAGTTTTTCAGCCCAATCGCAATATCTATTATAGGTTTTGCAACAATGCCCCTTATAGCGGTACTTCCGATATGCTGGATATCTACTATATATTGCTCCAACAACACTGTTAGCCTTTTCTTCTCCTGTTCAAATTCAAAATCCCACTCTCCATTATTATCAATCGCTAATCTTACTCTTCCTCTTTCTAATCCAATCATTACTTTTTCTCCTCAATTTTATCCCTTTACCTTTTTGGTCAAATATAGTGTTTTTCTTTACATATTTCTAATTCTATTATATGATATGCACAATATCAATTTTATTTATCTAAATTATTTTATATTAATTTTTTGATTCAACTCTTACACTGAAACTGTAACCCGGCTCCTGTTCATCCTGATAAAAAGCTGTTATAATATTTTGCAGAAAGCTTTCGGGCTTATCTTTTTGTAAAAGGAGAACATGTATGAGAGCTTATGAAAGATTATTAAAATATGTAACTGTACGGACTCCCAGTGATGAGAACAGTACCTCTGTCCCGTCCTCTTCCTGTCAGTTTGAACTGGCACAGATGTTAATCCGTGAGTTTATCACTCTCGGGATTACTGATGCAAAAGTAGACGAAACATGTTATGTCTATGCTCATATCCCGGCAACAAAAGGCTATGAAGACAAGCCTAAACTGGGATTTATCGCACATCTTGATACAGTATCTGATTTCTGCGATAGAAAAATCGTACCAGTAGTCACCGAAGATTACAATGGACGGGAACTGATGTTAGGCGGTATAGAGGGGCGTGTCCTGTCACCGCAAATGTTTCCTCATCTGAAAGACTTAAAAGGACGGACTTTAATTACAAGTAACGGAGATACAATCCTCGGCGCAGATGACAAAGCCGGCATTGCAGAAATCATGACTTTAGCAGAACGTCTCGTAAATGATAACATTCCTCACGGCCCTGTTTCCATTGCATTCACACCAGATGAAGAAATCGGAATGGGAGCTGCACATTTTAATCTGGAAAAATTTAATGCCGACTACGCTTACACACTGGATGGAGATACAGAAGGGGAAATCCAGTATGAAAACTTCAATGCCTCCAAAGCTGTATTTGAAATCGAGGGAGTCAATGTCCATCCCGGCTCTGCCAAAGATGTCATGAGAAATGCCTCTCTTGTTGCCATGGAAATCAATTCCCTCCTGCCTTCAGATGAGACACCGGGAAATACTGATGGTTATGATGGCTTCTTCCACCTTGTTGATATGAAAGGGGATGTCGCACATGCCAGACTTCACTATATCATACGCGATCATGACACGAAAAAATTTGAAGAAAAACAGCAGCTGTTAAAAGATATTACCAGGCAGATGAACGCAAAATGGGGGATTGGAACCGTAAAACTTACACTCACTGAACAGTATCGTAATATGTCGGAGATTATCAAAGACGGCTATATGCATCTGATTGACAACGCAAAAAAAGCTTGTCAAAATGCAGAAACTGCCCCTTTGATTCTTCCCATTCGCGGCGGAACTGACGGAGCACAACTAAGCTTTAAAGGACTTCCCTGCCCGAATCTTGGAACCGGGGGACACGGATATCACGGACCATATGAGCATATCACAGCAGAAGGAATGGATAAAACAGTGGACATTGCACTAGAATTAGTAAAGATTTATGCAGAGTAATTAAAAGGAGCCGTCGTGCCAGCAGATAAATTGATAATCTGCTGGAGCAATGGCTCCTCTTTTTCTATTTCATATTTTATTTTGATTTTTACAGTCTCTCACTGCTCTCATTCATGAACTTATATTCTGCAACAGAACGGTCAAATGTCTTGATATGATTGTACAGCCACTCAACCACGTTTTTATGGACAGCTTCTACGAATGCAGAAGAAGGACCTTCCTCTTCTTCCAGCATATTATAAAGGTCTTTTACAACGTCTCTTAATTTATCATGCTCTTTTTTATGCTGTTCAATGCCTGGATATCCAACCTCTGACTGCAGTTTTTCTTCTTCTCCAAAGTGGAATTCCGTATAATCTGCCAGGTAGTCCAGTGTCTTTACTGCCACTAATTTATCTTTGCTTGTCTCACAGCTGTCTAAAAGCTTATTAATCTTGTCAATCAGCTCCTTGTGCTGAGAATCAATCATTTCATTGCCTGTTACCAAACTTTCATCAAATTCTGCTCTCATGTCATTACCTCCTAAATCTCTCCATTTTTAAATTTTATAATCATTTCATTGGTCAAACTGTCTCTGGACGGCTCCACCGGGATTTCTTCCCGTTCAAACCACTGCGCCAAAGCAAGTTCTTCCTCGTCCAGCGTTATAGTGTCCTCTCCATCCAAATCACAGTAGAATCCCATCAGCAATGTGTCACTAAAGGACCATGGCTGACTCCCGTAATAGCGGATATTCTTTACTTTCAGCCCTACTTCTTCCATGACTTCCCGCTGTACTGTTTCCTCCACCGTTTCGCCAATTTCCGTAAATCCTGCCAGAAGCGCATATTTCTTATAAGTTCTTCCGGCATATTTTGATAATAAAATCCGATTGCCATCTGTCACACCGATAATCACTGCGGGACAAATCTTTGGAAATTCCATGTTATGACACTTCTCGCAATAGAGCATTCTCTCCTTTGAATCCTGCTTCATCTTGGTACCACAATGTCCACAATATCGATGATTTTTATACCAGGAATACAACTGGTATCCGGTGATTCCGGCAAACGCCCTGTATTGTGGTTCTACCGTCCTGAAGACTTCTGTATTCTCCATCGTAAATTCTGACAATGGTTCACGGTTGATATTCTGTACCAGATAATACCTGTCATCATCTATCGTAAACAAATATATGTAAGTCTCATAAATATCCTCATTCAATCGTTCCAAATCGCCAAATGTAGGAAATGAGATTCCATCTCCTGTCTTTTTCAAAAGTGAAACATGCTCTTCATAATACAGTGCAATACTCCTTTTCTCAGGAGGTATCGGCTGATATGCATTTTGAAACCGATGTGGTGCAATATCCTGTATCATCTTTTTTAACTCCTATCTTTATTGTCCTTTCCTATTATAACATACTTTCTATCTAACTGAAATCTTTTTATCATTTCTTCGTGACCATTTTCCGTACATCAAAACGGCTGTTGTACCATGTTTTTTATGCAGACGGTACAACAGCCACTTTCATATTCTTAGTATTTTTACAATTCTATTTTGATTTCTTGTGGAACACTTCTGTCAGCACCAGCAGAATACTCCCTGCCGCAATGCAAAAATCTCCCAAATTATAAGTCACTTTCGTCAATTTCTCCCATTTGGTCTGAAATCCGACGTAATCTACAACATATCCCCGCATCCATCTGTCAATTGTATTGCTCCATGCACCTGCAATTGTCAGAGATAACCCGGCTTTTCTAACTATATGTCCTTTCTTCCGCAGAAAAATCAACTGATAAAGCGTTAATACCCCTGTAACCAAAAGAGAGCTCGTCCTTACCATCTCCGGGTGCTGTTCCAGAACATTCAAACACATTCCTTTGTTATGGACTTTCCGAATAACTACTTTACTGTCAGCAATTTTTTTCTCTTCTCCGGGTTTCCAATCTTCTTCGATTTTAGATTTGATTGCTAAATCAATACATGTCAGACATGCGGTCATTCCCGCTCCAAATAGCCCTGCCATGTTTAGCCTCTACTCTTCAGTAAACTTCTTGATCTTGTCTGCTGCTTCTGTTGTTTTTTCCTTTATAGCATCTGCTGCTTCTGT
>CASERA010000096.1 GCA_949290175.1 uncultured Ruminococcus sp. | reverse complement strand
GATAGATACACCTTACGGGACTTTGGACATTACAATCAATCTTTCCAAACCGGAGAAAGACCCGAAAGCCATTGCTGCCGCCCGCAGTGCATTCACATCTACCTATCCCAAATGCCAGCTTTGCATGGAAAATGAGGGATATGCCGGACGTCTGGACCACCCTGCCAGGGAAAACCATCGGATTATTCCGATTACAATCAATGAAAGCATCTGGGGATTCCAGTACTCTCCTTACGTTTATTACAATGAGCATTGTATCGTTTTCAACGGTGAGCATACCCCTATGAAGATTGAACGCCAGACTTTCGTAAAACTGTTTGATTTTATCAAACAATTTCCTCACTATTTTCTGGGTTCCAATGCTGACCTTCCCATTGTGGGAGGCTCCATTTTAAGTCATGATCATTTTCAGGGAGGGCATTATACTTTTGCAATGGAAACTGCTCCTATCATCGAAAATTTTACTGTAAACGGATTTGAAGATGTTTCTGCCGGCATTGTGAAATGGCCCCTTTCTGTCATCCGTCTGCAGTGCAAAGACGAAAAACGTATTGTCGATCTTGCAGACCATATTTTAACTGCCTGGAGAGGATATACGGATGAATCCGCTTTTATTTATGCCAAAACAGATGGGCAGCCTCACAACACAATCACTCCGATTGCCCGAATGCGGAACGGAAAGTATGAGCTGGATCTGACACTGAGAAATAATATTACGACGAAGGAACACCCCCTGGGAGTATATCATCCCCACGCAGAGCTGCACCATATCAAAAAAGAAAACATCGGACTGATTGAAGTCATGGGGCTTGCCGTGCTGCCTGCACGCCTGAAAGGAGAACTGGAACTTCTCAAAGAATATATTCTTCAGCACAAAGATATTCGAAGCAATGTAAGAATTGCAAAACATGCGGACTGGACAGATACTTTCCTTCCATTGTATTCCGATATCAATACAGAAAATATAGATGAAATCCTGCAGCAGGAAGTGGGAAAAGTCTTCTGCCGGGTATTAGAAGACGCGGGAGTTTATAAATGTACTGATGAAGGTCTGGAGGCATTCCGGCGCTTTCTCGATATATTATAAAATCATATTTCCGCACGAAGCGTGATAAGGACTTTCCCATACAAAAACAGGTGCTGTTTTTGCGGATTTATTTCCGTGTTGCAGCACCTGTTCTTTATTTTGAAATCTTCTTTTTTGTCTTTTTTTTCTTCTTTCTCACACTGTATCCAAACGTCCCGATTGACTTTCCAAGGGACAGATACTCTCCATGAGAATAAGCAAGTAAACCGGTTTTATTCAGTTCAAACTTATTCTTCTCATTCAGATAACTTTCATCAATCTGCACTGCAAGAACTTCTGCCAAAAACATATGATGGCTTCCCAATTCTTTTATTTCAGTTACCCGACATTCAATATTCACGGGACTTTCAGCAATTACCGGTGCATAGCTTAATTTTTCAGCTTTTCCCGGTGTTAAATGTGCTTCTTTCCATTTATCTGTGTTCTTTCCGGAACGGACACCGCAGTAATCTGTTGCTTTTACAAGCTTTTCTGTCGTCAGATTAATCGCAAATTCCCCGGATTCTTTCAGCATATGATAGGAATACCGCTCCGGGCGCACGGATATATATACCATCGCCGGATTTGTGCAGACTGTTCCTGTCCATGCTACTGTCAGAATATTGCTGTTTCCCTGTTTATCCGCCGTACTGACCATCACAGCCGGCAGCGGATAGACCATGTTTCCGGCTTTCCATACCTGTTTTCCCATATGTTCTGTCTCCATTACTGTTGAAGTGCTGCAACCAGTGTCGGCACCAGCTGTTTCTTTCTCGATACAACACCTTTAAGCTCAATCGGATCTGCATGGTCTGGAAGATCAAAAGCAGAAATAATCTTCTCAGAGGCCCCGGCTCCTACACATAAAAGCTCGGAAGATTCTGAAAGAATATTGGTCAGCATAAAGAAAATCATATTCAGTCCCTGTGTTTTTCTCGCCTGTTCCAGATAAGATTGAACTGTTTCCTTAATATCCTGAAGTTCCTCAGCATTCATGGAACTAACCTGTCCCACCCCGAATGTAATGTCATTCACCGCAAACTGCTTGAAATCCAGGAAACAGATTTCTTCCGCCGTCTTTCCTTTCAGATTACTTCCTGCATTGAACATTGCCAGTGCCAACTCTTCAATATCAATTCCGGCAATCTTTGCAAGACGTTTTGCAGAAGCTTCATCCAGTGGCGTACAAGTCGGAGAGCGAAACATCAGAGTGTCCGAAATAATTGCAGAGCACAACAGTGAGGCAATCACCGGCTCTACTTCTACTCCTTCTTCCTGATACATCTGATACACAATCGTAGCTGTACATCCAACCGGCTGATTTCTGAAAAAGACCGGTCCCATCGTTTCAATACTTCTCAGCCTGTGGTGGTCTATGATTTCCAAAACTTCCGCTTCTTCTATTCCATCCACCGCCTGACTTTTTTCATTATGATCAACCAGGATTACCTGCTTTTTCCTGCTGTTTAAAAGTCTTCGGCGGGAAATAAATCCGAGAAAATGCCCCTCTTCATCCAGAATCGGGAAATCACGAAACCGTTTTCGTGCCATCACATCCTTTACGTCGTCTACGTAATCATTCATCCGGAAAGAAATAATCCCCTCCCGGGTCATAAACTGCTTAACCGGAATACTCTGGTTAATCAGTCTTGCCACTGTAAATATATCATGAGGAGATGAGATAATTAAAATCTCCTTCTCTTCCGCCTGTTTGATTATCTCTTCTTCCGCCTCTATTCCGTTACAGATTACCATGCATCCTACATTTAAATCAATTGCATTCTGCTGAGCTCCCGGGCGGTCTCCCAATATAACGAGATCGTCCTTTGCGATAACTTCTGACATCTTCTCCCGGCTGGAAGCGGCGATTCCTACTTTTCCTTTCAGAACATAACTGTGCGGATTTCCTGTAATCACTTTTCCATCAATCGTAGAAGCAATATTCCGATACTGAGTTCTTGCCCGGGAAAGTATTGCACTGTCATAAACATCCATATAAGAAGTCGCAATATCTCCAATTGTAATCAGACCTTCCAGTTTCCCATCTCTTGTGACCGGAAGTGTTTTTATCTTCAGTTCTTTCATCTGATTCCATGCAGTCTTGATGGAAACATTACCTTTAATCCCCTCAATATTACGGAGTTCTACATCTTTTACCTGTACACGCAGGTCTGAAATCAGTTTCGGTGCCTGTACCTGAAACCGCTCCAGTATATACTGTGTCTCTTCATTGAGCTGACCGGCCCGTCTCGGACTGTAATCCTCTCCTGTTATTTTTGATTTCAGATTTGCATATGCAATAGCAGAACAGATAGAATCCGTGTCGGGATTCTTATGTCCCACCACATATACTTTTTTATTATTTACTTCATTACTCATTCGCTAAAACATCCTTTTCCTCACTAACTTCATGGTACATATGTAGATTGCCATTTTTTAAAGGATTCGTCAACCCAATTTTGAAGATTAGTTGTTTTTTTCTCTAAATGTATGTTATACTGTCTATATTGTAGAACAAGAGTATGCCCTGCATATTCCATTCTTGATTAGAAAAAATAAGTTGAGGTGCAGCAATGAGTAAAGAACTGAGAACTGAAGATTTATTGACAACTGAAGAACATGCAGAGACAATGGCTGATTACGAAGAACACTTCGATGATGCCAATCCATGGAACAGAGTACAGGAGTATATGGAGCAAAAAACAATCCTTCCTGTAAAAGTTGAAGGAGTAGTGAACGGCGGCGTAATTGCTATGGTAGAAGGACTGCGCGGATTTATTCCGGCTTCCAAGCTTTCACTCTCTTACATCGAAGATTTAGAAACCTATCTTCTGAAGGATATTGAGGTTCAGGTTATTGATGTGGATCAGGCAAATAACCGTCTTGTCCTTTCTGCCCGTGAGATTCTGAAAGAAAAGGAAAGAAAAGCCCGCGAAGAACAGATTGCAAATATTCCGGTTGGTTCTGTCATGAACGGTATCGTTGAAACACTTCAAAATTATGGAGCATTTGTCAAACTGGAAAACGGACTTTCCGGTCTTGTCCATGTTTCACAAATTTCCCAAAAACGTGTAAAAAGTCCTGCTGCAGTTTTGAATATAGGCGATGAAGTGAAAGTAAAAGTCATCGGTATCAAGGACGGCAAAATCAGCTTGAGTATGAAAGCTTTAGAAGTACCGGAAGAAGAAATCGTAGAAAAAGTCGAAATTCCGGAAAGCGAAGAAATCGGAACCAGCCTGGGCGATTTATTTAAAAACATCAAATTGAATTAATATAAACAGGAAATCTTTCATACTTTAGTGTGATAAGCTCTTTCCTATACAAAAAGGGATACTCTTAGCAGAGTATCCTCTTTTTGATTTTTTATGTCTCTATTTTTTTCTGATCCAATTATAGTTCTATATCTTCCAGATATGGATTTTTTACTTCATAGAATTTCTCTGCTTCCACAGATTCTGCAATTGCAGGATCGATCGGCATCTTACCGAGAACCGGAACTCCTAATTCTGCTGCAATTTCATCAATATGGCTCTCGCCAAATATCTTAATTTCTTTACCGCAGTCCGGACATTTTACATAACTGTAATTTTCTACCAGCCCAAGTACCGGAATGTTCATCTGTTTCGCCATGTTATAGGCCTTTTTTACAATCATCTGTACCAAATCCTGCGGAGAGGTTACAATTACAACTCCATCTACCGGAAGTGACTGGAACACAGTCAACGGTACATCCCCTGTTCCTGGAGGCATATCTACAAACAAATAGTCCAAATCTCCCCACATAACATCTGACCAAAACTGAGTTACAACACCTGAAATGACAGGTCCTCTCCAGATAACAGGAGTTTCCTCATCTTCTAAAAGCAAATTGACAGACATAATCTTTGTTCCATCCGGCGCTGTACAAGGAAGCATCCCCATCTCATTTCCAATCGCCATTTCATGTACTCCGTACATTTTCGGAATAGACGGACCTGTAATATCCGCATCCAAAATCCCTGCTGTATAGCCTTTTTCAATCATCATTCTGGCAAGGGAAGCCGTTACCAGAGATTTTCCGACTCCGCCCTTTCCACTGACAACACCAATCACTCTCTTAACCTGTGAACCTACATTTGCCGGTGCTTTTGACGGTGCAGCAGCTTCTTTTTTCTGACTGGAACAGGCACCCGCATGTGCACATCCTGAACAGGATTCCTCTGTACATTCACTTGTATACTCTTCTGCCATTTTATTTCCCTTCTTTCTATATGACTCAGTCCAAGAAAGATTCTCTCTTAAACTGGTATGACTTTTCTATTATAGCATAATTTTTCAGCCTAAACCATCCCTCTTGTCACATCATGAGAGGAATTGCAAAGCTCTTCCTTTCGTTTTATACTATAATAAAACTATAAAAAGAAATAAACCGTATACAGATTGCCGTATTTTGTTATCAGAGCCAATCATAGATTGATAAAGGAGGAGATTTTATGTCGCTTTCTACTGCTGATTTGGTCCTTGTTCCGGGCCATCATTTAAAACCGTTAGATACCATTTCAGGATTTCAGGTCCGTCCGGGATTTTTCCGGTTTTTCGGTGCCACCATGATTCCCGGAGGTGTCAATTTTGCCGTTCAATCACACGGTGCGTCTTCCTGTGAATTACTTTTATTTCATCGGGGAGCAGAACAACCCTTTGCAACTCTTCCATTTCCAAAACAATATCGTATCGGATCTGTCTATGCCATGATTGTATTTGGATTAGATATCGAAGAATTTGAATATGCCTATCGGCTGGATGGTCCATACGATGAAAAAAAAGGACTTCGGTTCGACAAAACCAAAATCCTTCTGGACCCCTATGCCCGGGCTGTTACAGGACAAAACCACTGGGGCTGTAAAAATAATATCGCCCATGGTTATCGCGCCCGCGTTGTACACAATAACTTTGACTGGGGCAGCCACAGTAGGAGCAATTTTTGTAATGTTGTGCGATTTGTTTGGCAGGGTGGTGATTGCACCTTACGAATTAAATATCAGTGTAG
>CASERA010000095.1 GCA_949290175.1 uncultured Ruminococcus sp. | reverse complement strand
AAGTTATTCAAGGCGTATTTTACAGATAATATGGAATTAAGTAATTTAGAAGTGTTAAAAGAAATTGCAGGTCAGGTTGGGCTAGATAGTGATGAAGTATCTCAAATGTTAGAAACAGATTTATTTGCAAAAGAAGTCAGAGAAGATGAGAAGGAAGCAGCAAGGTATGGAATTTATGGAGTGCCATATTTTTTAATAAATGGAGAATATGCTATATCCGGAGCACAACCTACTGAATTAATTCGTAAAGCATTAGAAGAATTATTAGAAAAAGAAAAAACTGAATTTCACGAAACTATGAATAGTATGGTATGTGGAGCAGATGGATGTCGCATTAATGGAGAATAGCATGATAAAACAAATATCAGTTAAAGATGTATTTGAAACAAATGCATATTTTTATATTGATGAAACTACAAATCATGGATTTTTAATTGATCCAGGTGCTGAAGCAGATAAATTACTTCAAATTATAAAGAAAGAAAAGTTAGTTATAGAAAAAATCCTTCTTACACATGGACACTTTGATCATATGGGTGCTGCAAAACAGATTAGCAAGAAACTCAATATACCAATTTATATGCATAGTGAAGGAAATAAATATGTTACAAACTCTGTATGGAATCTATCTAGCGTCTGTGGAAGGGATATTACCCTAGAAGATGTAAGATATTTAAAAGATGATGATATTATTGCATTAGAAGCAAATCCCGATATTACATTCAGAGTTATTTATGTACCAGGACATACTTTAGATTCAGTAGTATACTATAGCGTAGATAAAAATATTGCATTTGTTGGTGATACAATATTTGCAGGAAGTATAGGCCGTAGTGATTTTTACGGAGGTAATGCAATTCAGCTGTTTACAGGAATTGTACAGAAGATTTTTTCATTACCAGATAACACGATATTATATTCTGGACATAGCAAACCAACGACTGTGGCGACTGAGAAAAATACACAAAAACAAATCTTTGGACTGTAACTATATATCAAGATTCATTTTCCTGTGGCTGAATCTTTTCGATTCAGCCACCCGGGATGCTCCCGGAATTATCATCAGTTCCTTGTCATCTCCCTTTAGCTTTTTATACGCATCCTTTACAAAATACGGTGCATTAATCGCCATTCCACCCCAACCGCAGATACTGATGGTTCCGATTCGTTCCGGATCTACGTTCTCCTGCATGGAAAGGAAATCTACAGCTGCGCAGAAATCCTCTCTCGGCCATTGTCCGCGCATAAAGCCCTGAGGACTGCTCCTTCACTGCACCGAAAGGCCCGCATACTGCTATTGCAGGCACTTTTCCTCTTTTCTCATCATCTTCTGATAAAACCTCTGCAGTACATAGAATGCCGGCTTCCGGTATTTCTTATCTGCCGAGCAAAGTCCCTTGCGATTATAATACTTCTGAATATAATTTGTTCTTCTCGGACACCGAAAATCATAGAGAATCCATGGCGTCATTCCTTTGATATAACTGATTTTGCCCAATGTCTCCACCTGCCGCTCATAAACGTATGCTTGACACTCCTCGGTTCCCTTATCCGTGATTGTTCCATGATGTCCCGGCAGCGCATCCGCCCCAAATTCGGTAATGATGACCGGCTTTTCAGGATGACTGTTCTCCAGGAGCTGCGGCAGTTTTTCAAAGTCCGGTGTATACCAGCCACAATACTCATTGATTCCAATCACATCCAAATATTCAATAAGGCGATCTGCAATCTCGTTCTTTTCACTGTCCACCAGACATGCTGCGGATACCAGACGTGTACCATCCGCTTCATGCGCGCACTGAGCTAATCTACTCATAAAGCTCAGACGCTCGTCCGTATCTGCATTTTCATTTCCTACTGACCAGATAATCACACTTGCCCGATTCCAATCGCGGGTAATCAGCTCCATCAACTGATTCTGGGCATCCTCATATGTCTTCTGACGTTCAAATTTAATTGCCCAGTAAACCGGAATCTCCTCCCACAGAAGAATGCCTTGTTCATCTGCAAGCTTAGCCATTCTCTCATGATGCGGATAATGGGCGATTCTCATAAAATTACATCCCAGCTCCTTTGCCAGCAGGATATTTTCCAACCGCTCCTCATCCGTCAGCGCCTTCCCGTTTTCCACGCTTTCCTCATGACAGCTGATTCCCCGAAGGAAGATTGGTTTTCCGTTCAGGATAATCTCACCGCTTTCCACTTTAATCTCACGGAACCCGATTTTATCGCTCACCGCATCCTTCATACAGGTAACATCCACCTGATATAACTTCGGATTCTCCGGTGACCAAAGTTCCGGTTCTGCCTCAATTATAGCTTCGCCTTCTCCGTCTACAATGGAAATCACTTTCCGGATTCCCAACTCTCCTATGGATAATACAGACTCAGCCGATACTGATTCGGACATTTGCACTTTCACCTGTATCTTATTATATCCTCCGTCTGGCACCAGCGCAATTTTAAAATCCTTAATAAATACCTTCGGAAGCCGTATCAGTTCAATCTCACGATATACTCCGCCATAGTTGAACCAATCCGTATTTTCCGTAGGCACCTGTTCAGACCTTCTCGTTGCATCTACCGCAATGATGATACGATTATTTTCTTTCAATACATTCGTAATGTCCATAAAACACGGTGTAGAACCTCCGCGGTGCATTCCTATATACTCTCCATTGATAAACACACGACACAAATAATTTGCTGCACCTATTTTCAGAATTACCGTTTCTTCCCCACCCTTTACATACGAAAAATTTCTGGTGTAAACTATACTGCTGTCATAAAGCAGATACTCTTTGCTCACCGTATTCCAACACGCTGGAAGATGCATTGTGGGCCATTCATCAAACGAATAATCCAACGGCAGTGTATAACCATTTTCATCATAAAACTTTTCCTTGAACCATTGCTGTCTCAAACAAGTATCATACTGGTCCACTGCATAATGCCACTCTCCGTCCAAAGACTCTCGCATCCGTCCCGCATCAAAAATCATACTGGATACATCTGCCTGCTTTTTCTCATACTGCTCCGTATAATTCTCCAGATGAATATCCGACATATATATTTTAGGTTTATCAGCACTCATTTTTTATCTCTCTTTCTTATCAGACTTTT
>CASERA010000094.1 GCA_949290175.1 uncultured Ruminococcus sp. | reverse complement strand
CTGAAATTTCTTATGATAGCTACGGTTTTAGCTGTCCTTCAAAATGTATTGGCTGTTGGTCTATCAGGTGCAGTTGGAATTGACCCGCTTCTGGCACTTCTTACAGCCTCTCCATCTCTCACAGGAGGACATGGAACATCCGCAGCCGTAGCTCCAAGTATTGAAGCTCTTGGATATCCTGAAGCCATGACTGTCGCTTTGACAGCTGCCACCTTTGGACTAGTTGCTGGTTCCATTCTGGGAAATCCCATGGCAACCCGACTGATTAGGAAAGATGATCTGGTAAACAAGAAAACAGCTCATTTGTCTGCTGAAACAGACTTTGATTTATCGATAATTGAAGAGAAAGAAACAACTTTGAATACCAGCAGATTTAATATGGCTTTCTTTCAAATTTTGATTGCCATGGCACTTGGAACCTATTTAACTGATGCTCTCAATGCATTCGTCGGACAATGGATTACAGGAGTTGCTTTTCCTGCATACATTGGGGCAATGCTGATAGCCGCATTGATTCGGAATATCTCTGATAATTTTAATCTTTTTAAAACTCCTTTAAATGAAGTAGAGGTAGTTGGTGAAGTATCTTTGAGTCTGTTTCTTGGTATGGCATTGATTACATTAAAACTCTGGCACTTAATAAACCTGGCACTCCCAATGTTAATCTTGCTCCTGGCTCAGTGTATCCTGATGTACTTTTATGGCATGTGGGTTTCATACCGCCTTATGGGCAGAAATTATGATTCAGCTGTAATGGTTGCCGGCTTGACCGGATTTGCCATGGGCTCTACTTCAAATGCTATGGCAAATATGAATTCTGTTACAGAGAAATATATCTTCTCTAAAACTGCATTCTTTATCGTGCCAATCGTAGGATCCTTATTCATAGATTTCATAAATATCGGAATTATCTATGGATTTATTGGTTTTCTTTCTTAAAAATACATAGAAAAAGCGGGAGGGGATTTTTTCTAAGATTTCCTCCCACTTTTTTTCACCTGCTAAATTAGCGGACGAATTGCAATTCCTTCTTCTTCCAATGCCTTTCTAATCTTTTCTACAAACAGAAGTGCTTTTTCACCGTCTCCATGTACACAGACTGAATCCGCCTTCAGCTCAATATCTTTCCCTGTAACAGCTGTTACTTTTCCTTCTTTCACCATTCGGATAACACGTGTAATTGCCTCTTCTTCATCACGAATAAAAGCTCCTTCTTTACTTCTGTTTACCAGACTTCCATCCTCTTCATATCCCCGGTCTGCAAATACTTCCATTGCAACCTTTAATCCACAGTCTTTTGCTGCACGAATAGTTTCACTGCCAGAAAGCCCCATTACAACTAGCTCCGGATCATATTCTTTAACCGCCTCACAGATTGCTTTGGAAAGTTCATAATCCTTTGCAGCCATATTGTACATCGCGCCATGTGGTTTTACGTGCTGAAGTTTCAGCCCCTGTGCCTGACACATTCCTCCCAGTGCACTAATTTGATACAGCGTATAAGCCTTTGCCTCTTCCAGAGAAACATTCATATTTCTTCTTCCGAATCCCATTAAGTCTGGAAATCCCGGATGTGCTCCTATCTGAATTCCTGCCGCTTTGGCATTCTGTATCGTCTTCATCATAACAACCGGATCTGACGCATGAAAACCGCATGCAACGTTTGCAGAAGAAATCAGCGGAATAATTCTTTCATCCATTCCAATTGTATAACGTCCAAAACTTTCTCCTAAATCACTGTTTAAATCTACCTGAAACATTATAATCCCTACTTTCTGTTTTCTTTTATATCTGCATACTGGTTGAGGAACCAGATTCCTCCGGTTCCCCTTTCATTAATCTAATTTCAGCATTTTTTCAATAAAGCCTGTATCTGCTTTTCCTTCACAGAAAACCGGATGACGCATAATCTGATACTGAAAATCCAGGTTTGTATCCACGCCTAAAATTACCATCTCATCCAATGCAGAACGCATCTTTTGAAGAGCTGCCTCACGGTTCGGTGCATGGACAATCACTTTTGCGATCATGGAATCATATTCAGACGGAATCCTGTACCCGGTATAAAGTGCCGTATCCACACGAACTCCATTTCCCGCCGGAAGATGCATATGCTTTACAACTCCCGGACTCGGCATGAAGTTTTTCTCTGGAATCTCTGCGTTAATTCTGCATTCAATGGCATGTCCTCTCAACTGAACATCTGCCTGGGTAAAGCTTAACGCCTCTCCCATCGCAATGCGAATCTGTTCAATAATCAAATCTGTGCCTGTTACCATTTCAGTCACACCATGCTCCACCTGGATTCTAGTATTCATTTCCATGAAATAATATGTTCCATTTGGGTCCATAATGAATTCCACAGTACCGGCATTTGTGTAATTTACTGCCTTTGCTGCAAGAACTGCATCCCGGCTCATAGATGCTCTGATTTCCTCTGTGATTGCAGGAGATGGTGATTCTTCAATCAGCTTCTGATGATTTCTCTGCACTGAGCAGTCACGCTCACCCAAGGCAACCACATTACCGTAATTATCTGCAATAATCTGAATCTCTACATGTCTTGGATTTTCCACAAAACGTTCAAGATACATTGTATCGTCCCCAAAAGCATTGGCAGACTCTCTCTGCGCCATATTGAACTGAAATTCAAACTCTTCCTTTGATTTTGCGACGCGCATTCCTTTACCGCCTCCACCGGAAGATGCTTTAATCATAACAGGATAACCAATCTGGTCAGCAAGCTTCTCTCCGGTTTCCGCATCATACACCGGTTCTTTTGTACCTGGTACAACAGGAACATTCGCATCCATCATCGTCTTTCTGGCATGAGATTTATTTCCCATACTGTCAATAACCTCTGCCTTTGGACCGATAAATGTCAGACCGTTTTCCTCACAAAGACGTACAAACTCTGCATTTTCTGACAGAAATCCAAATCCCGGGTGTACCGCATCTGCTCCCATGTTCAAAGCTGCGGTTACAATCCGCTCCATGTTCAGATAACTGTTTCTTGCAGGCCCCTCACCGATACAAATTCTCTGGTCGGCAAGCTGTACGTGAAGGCTGTCTTTATCTTCTTTCGAATAAATCGCAACACTGCGGATTCCCATATTTCTGCAGGCACGGATAATTCGCACTGCAATCTCTCCACGATTTGCTATCAGTATTTTTCGAAACATCCGCGTCCCCCCTTAGTCATGAAGTTTTTTCACTTTAAATAAAGGCTGTCCATACTCCACCTTCTGCTCATTGCTGACAAGAACTGCCTCAATTTCACAATCAAAGTCACTTTCAATCTCGTTCATCAATTTCATAGCTTCCAGAATGCAGACAGTCTGTCCTGCTTTTACAACATCTCCCACTTTTACAAATTCTTTTGCTTCCGGTGACGGAGCAGAATAAAATGTTCCGACAATCGGGGATGTAATATAGCTTTCATCCTCTGCGCCCTCTTCCTGAACCTGCTCCCTGGTTACTACGGTTACAGCTTCTCCCGGATTCCCCATTGTTCCTCTTCTGCTCATTTTTATTTTAATTCCACCTTCCTGAATACTGAAATCCAGCATGGAAGATTTTTCAACAATATTCACCAGTTTTTCAATCTTTTCTAAATCCATCTTTCTGCCTCCTTATCATTGTTCTATTTTCTGCATATCTTTTACTACTGAAAGAGCTTGCTCAAACGTTTTGCAACCAAACGGCACTCCAAAACTTCCTTACATGGTTGATGTATTTCTCTTCGAAATCTATCCAGTTCTTTCGACTCTTCCAGTAAAAGCTGTTGTGCCTCTTCTACAGATATGGCAACAAACCGAATCTTCTGATCTGTCCTTCTTTGTACTAATTTAGGAATATCTACTGAAATAACAGTTGCAATTTTTGCATATCCGCCCGTTGTCTGTCTGTCCGCCAGCAGGATAATCGGTTTTCCATGACTCGGCACCTGAACAGAACCAAAGGCAATTCCATCTGATATAATATCTGCAGTCTTTTTATATGCAATAAATGTCCCTTCCAGACGGCAGCCCATTCTGTCAAATTCACTGGTCACCGTATATTCCTCATTCAAAAATGTTTCTATCCCCTGCTTTGTAAACGCATTGTCCTGAGGACCCATCACAACTCGTAAAGTAATTTCTTCCTGATCAAACTCGTCCAAATCCAGATTTCTGGACAGAAAATACGGAAGATATCGCCTCTTAATTCGAAATCCCAGATAATCGCCATCCATCAGCCTGCGGCCTTTAAATCCGCCAATCTGACACTTAATATTGGTAGAACGGCTTCCCATCACTACCGGTATATCAAGATAGCTGGAAAATGCAATGTATCCCCGGCTTCCGGTCCGGCATCCCTTAAATTCCAGAATATCTCCTTTATGCATATATACCGCCGTATACATCGAAATAGGTTCTCCATTCACCACTGGTTGAAAATCACCACCGGTAATGGCAATAATTGTTTCGGAAGTGAACTGTAAAACCGGTCCCATCAGCGTAAATTCCAGCACGGCTTCATTCTCAGGATTATCCAGCAGCAGATTTGCAATCTTAAAAGAACGCGTATCCATGACTCCGGAAACACCAAATCCCTGGCTCTGATATCCGGTTCTTCCCAAATCCTGTACCGTAGTCATCATTCCGCCTCTTAATACACGAATTCCCATGCTATACCTCCTTCTGATGGATCACACATTGATACGTCCCCTGCTCCACCTGTTCTTTAATCTCATTAAATTGTTCCTCTGTGACAGGCACAAAACGAATATAATCTCCCGCTTCAAATAAAATCGGCTCATCTCTCTGCGGGTCATAAGTTTTCACTGGAGTCATACCCAGCAGCTGCCATCCTCCCGGTGAATCCAGAGGATAAATTCCTGTCTGTGAACCTCCGATTCCAACACTTCCCGCAGGAATCCGGATTCTCGGATTCGCCAGTCGGGGCGTGTGAATTCTCTCATCCAGACCACCCAGATAAGAGAATCCCGGCAAAAATCCCAGCATATAAATCAAATAGTCTTTAGAGCAATGCATATCAACAACTTCCTGCGGCGTCAGTCCCGCAAGCTTTGCAATATTATCCAAATCCGGGCCATATTCTCCGCCATAACAAACCGGAATTTCAATGATTTTAACACCTGCTTCTATTTCTTTTACTTCTAATTTCAGCAGTTTTTCCAGTCGTTTCTTAATCTTGGCATAACTAATGACTCTTGGATCATAGTTAACCAATAACGAGCTGAATGCCGGAATTATATCTACAACCCCCTCTATATGCTGCTCTTTCATCAAATGAACGATTGCTGTAATTTTCGCATTAATCTGTGGAGAAATCTCCGTGCCAAACTCTATGAGGACAGAAGAATCTCCAGCTGTCAAGATTTTAATTTTATCCATATTCTGTCTCCTATCTTCTCAAATTAGTTCTATCCAAACAACTGTCCCAGACTTCCCAGAGAAGTAATTCCGATATATGCCGATACAATGACTACGATAACTCCAAGTACCAAAAGCCATGTCGGGTGCTTATAATTTTCACCCATAAT
>CASERA010000093.1 GCA_949290175.1 uncultured Ruminococcus sp. | reverse complement strand
GGAGATGTATGTATAAGATTGCAGTAATCGGAGATTATGACAGCATTTATGGGTTTGCGACTCTGGGTCTTAGCATTTGCCCTGTCAAAGATTCCCAAGAAGGAAGAAAAAAACTTCGTGAGCTGGCAGCGGGAGAGTATGGGATTATCTATATTACGGAAGCTCTGGCGGCCGAACTGACAGAAGAAATCGAATGTTATAAAGAACAGGTTATGCCCGCAATCATTCAAATTCCGGGTGTATCCGGCAATACAGGAGCGGGTGTGGAAGGTGTGAAAAAGACTGTGGAACAGGCGGTTGGATCCGATATTTTATTTTCACAGGAATAAAACGAACATCCGTGCCGCGCACTAAAAAGATACTTGACGGGGCGGCCGGATGCATTTTGCCGCCAGGTTGGTAAGAACCTTACAAAGCAGCATAAAGTAGGAGGTAGATTCGTCAAAATGAGTACAGGCGTAATTAAAAAAGTAGCAGGACCTCTTGTTATTGCGGAGGGAATGCGTGATGCGAACATGTTTGACGTGGTTCGTGTAAGCAATCAGAGACTGATTGGCGAAATCATTGAGATGCATGGAGATGAGGCCTCTATCCAGGTATATGAGGAGACAGCGGGGCTGGGACCGGGAGAGCCGGTAGAATCTATGGAAGTACCAATGTCTGTAGAACTGGGACCGGGCCTTATCTCAAGTATTTATGACGGGATTCAGAGACCGTTGGATGATATTATGAAAATTTCAGGCAACAGCTTAAAAAGAGGTGTGGAAGTAGCTTCTTTAAAACGTAACCTGAAATGGGAATTCGTACCAACAGTACAGATTGGCGATGAAGTAGAGACCGGAGATGTAATTGGTACGGTTCAGGAGACAATTGTTGTTGAGCAGAAAATTATGGTTCCGCATGGAATCAAAGGAACAATCAAAGAAATTAAAGCAGGAGAATTCACAGTGGAAGAAGTTGTTGCTGTTGTAGAAACAGCAGAAGGCGACAAAGAGCTGACCATGATGCAGAAATGGCCGGTTCGTAAAGGCCGTCCGTATAAAAAGAAACTTCCGCCGAAGATGCCTCTTGTTACAGGACAGCGTGTAATTGATACCTTTTTCCCGATTGCAAAAGGTGGTGTTGCTGCCGTACCAGGTCCGTTTGGAAGTGGAAAGACAGTAATTCAGCATCAGCTGGCGAAATGGGCGGAAGCGGATATCGTGGTTTATATTGGATGCGGAGAACGTGGAAATGAAATGACTGATGTTTTAAATGAATTTCCGGAACTGAAAGACCCGAAGACAGGACAGTCTCTGATGCAGAGAACTGTTTTGATTGCGAATACATCGGATATGCCGGTTGCTGCACGTGAAGCATCTATTTATACAGGAATCACAATTGCGGAATATTTCCGCGATATGGGATATTCTGTAGCACTGATGGCTGATTCTACGTCTCGTTGGGCAGAGGCACTTCGTGAGATGTCAGGTCGTCTGGAGGAGATGCCTGGTGAGGAAGGATATCCTGCATATCTGGGAAGCCGTCTGGCGCAGTTTTATGAAAGAGCCGGACAGGTGATTTCACTTGGAAAAGACGGAAGAGAAGGAGCTCTGTCTGTAATCGGGGCAGTATCCCCTCCGGGAGGAGATATTTCCGAGCCGGTATCACAGGCCACTCTTCGTATTGTAAAAGTGTTCTGGGGACTGGATTATGCTCTTGCATATAAGAGACATTTCCCTGCGATTAACTGGCTGAACAGTTATTCTCTGTATTTGGATGACATGGAGAAATGGTTTGATGCTCATGTGGCTGAGGACTGGATGAATAACCGTCAGAAAATGATGACTCTTTTACAGGAAGAGGCGGAATTAGAGGAAATCGTTAAAATGGTAGGAATGGATGCGCTGTCTTCGACAGACCGTTTGAAAATGGAAGCGGCTCGTTCTATTCGTGAAGATTTCCTGCATCAGAATTCATTCCATGAGGTTGACACGTACACTTCATTGAAGAAACAGTATATGATGATGAATCTTGTTATTGCGTTTTATGAAAAAGCAGTGAATGCGCTGGCAAAAGGGGCATCTCTTCAACAGTTAATCAATATGCCTGTGCGTGAGCAGATTGGACGTTTTAAATATATACATGAAGAGGATTTGGACGAAAACTACGAAAAAGTAACCGGGCAGCTGGACGCTGAAATTGCCGCATCACTTGGAAAGGAGGCCTTCTAAATGCCGAAAGAGTATAGAACTATACAGGAAGTAGCCGGCCCTTTGATGCTGGTGCGCGGCGTAGAAAATGTAACCTATGATGAGTTGGGAGAAATTGAGCTCGTAAATGGAGAAACAAGACGCTGCAAAGTTCTGGAAATTAATGGAAGCGATGCACTGGTGCAGCTCTATGAGAGCTCTACGGGAATTAACTTGTCTAACAGCAAGGTTCGTTTTTTGGGACGGAGTCTGGAGCTCGGTGTTTCCGAAGATATGCTCGGACGTGTATTCGACGGTCTTGGAAAACCGATAGATGATGGACCGGAAATCCTTCCTGATGCACGTATGGATATCAATGGTCTGCCGATGAATCCGGCAGCGAGAAATTATCCGGAAGAGTTTATTCAGACAGGAGTATCTGCTATTGATGGACTGAACACGCTGGTTCGTGGTCAGAAGCTGCCGATTTTCTCTGCCTCAGGACTTCCTCATGCTCAGCTTGCCGCTCAGATTGCGAGACAGGCAAAAGTTCTGGGAACCAATGAGAACTTTGCGGTTGTATTTGCTGCAATGGGTATTACATTTGAGGAATCAAACTTCTTCATTGAAAGTTTTAAACAGACAGGAGCAATTGACAGAACTGTCCTGTTTGTCAATCTGGCAAATGACCCTGCCATTGAGCGTATCGCAACACCGCGTATGGCACTGACAGCTGCAGAATACCTGGCATTTGAAAAGGATATGCATGTACTGGTTATTCTGACGGATATTACAAACTATGCGGATGCACTGCGAGAAGTATCTGCGGCTCGGAAAGAAGTTCCGGGACGCCGTGGATATCCGGGATATATGTATACGGACCTTGCTTCTTTGTATGAGAGAGCAGGACGCCAGAACGGTAAAAAAGGAAGTATTACAATGATTCCGATTCTGACCATGCCGGAAGATGATAAAACACATCCGATTCCTGACCTGACAGGATATATCACAGAAGGACAGATTATTTTGAGCAGGGATTTGTACAGACGTGGAGTTACTCCTCCAATCGATGTACTTCCGTCACTGTCTCGTCTGAAAGATAAAGGTATCGGAGAGGGAAAGACACGTGCAGACCATTCGAATACGATGAATCAGCTGTTTGCTGCTTATGCACGTGGAAAAGATGCGAAAGAATTGATGGTAATTCTTGGTGAAGCCGCACTGACGGAAATAGATTTAATGTATGCAAAATTTGCAGATGCATTTGAAAAAGAATATATCTCTCAGGGATATATGACAGACAGAAGTATTGAAGAGACATTGGATATCGGTTGGAAATTACTCTCTATGCTGCCAAGAACAGAGCTGAAACGTATTGACGATAAATACTTGGATCAATACTACAAAGCATAGGAAAATGCCTGGCATTACATGCAAAGCTCAAGGCGGTAATAAAATAGAAGGAGAGGTGAGGAAAGTTGGCATCAACACAGGTGAATCCTACCCGTATGGAACTGACTCGTTTGAAAAAGAAGCGGACTACGGCAATTCGTGGACATAAGCTGCTGAAAGATAAGCGTGACGAACTGATGCGCCAGTATCTGGATCTTGTACGGGAAAATATGGAAGTGCGTAAAAGGGTAGAAGCAGGGATTCTCTCTGCAAATAAAAACTTTGTTATTGCCAAAGCCGGTATGTCAGAGGCGGCATTGAATACGGCGCTGATGGCTCCAAAACAGGAAATCAATCTGATGCCGGGAGAAAAGAATATCATGAGCGTTAATATTCCTGCCTTTGACTATAAAACCAGGACAGCAGATGAGAATGATATTTATTCTTATGGATTTGCATTTACATCCAGTGATTTGGACGGAGCGGTGAAATCTCTGTCAGACATTCTGCCGGATATGATACGGCT
>CASERA010000092.1 GCA_949290175.1 uncultured Ruminococcus sp. | reverse complement strand
GTATCTACCGTCCACTTCTGATCTTTTTGAATTCTGTAACGGCGGATATAGTCGCTGTCCTGGCTGAATTGGTAATAAAATTCTGTTGCACATTCCGGAGATTCTTTATATTTATCCCAGAATATCTCCCGGACTCGGGCAGGGCGGGGCAGCAGGCAGTTCATCAGCTTTGTATCAAAGAGATCCCGGCAGGCAGGACTGTCTTCAATGATTCTGCGTTTCACTGCTTCATCCAGCAGTTCTGCAAGGATGTCCTCCAGAACAAGAGTGGACAGGTCACACTCTTTGTCTTCATAATTGGATTCTTTGAAAATATCTAAAAGAAGATTTGTTGTGTAAATGCATTCACACTCTGGAGTCAGTCCGGTGCGAATACCATATTGCACCAGTTTTTTGATTGATTCATATAACATGAGAGGCGTCCTTTCTTAGAGTATTTCCAGTTTCTGTGCACCGTTTCCAATCTCTGCGGTATAGAATTCTGCTTCATGACCGACTTTTTCTTTATAAGCAGGCCCAATGGTATTGATGAAGGTAATGATGGCTTCATTTTTTACGATGCTGACGGTACATCCGCCGAAGCCTCCGCCGGTGATACGTGATCCGATCACACCGGGAACAGACCATGCGAGATCTACAAGGATGTCAATTTCTTTGCAGGATACTTCATAATCATCCCGAAGAGAAATATGGGACTGATTCATAAGTTCCCCAAAGTGGGTGATATTTCCTGTCTTCAGTGCGGTAACGGCTTCTATGGTGCGCTGATTCTCATAAACAGCATGCTTTGCACGTTTTTGCTCAACCGGGTCTTTGATGACTTCTTTGAATTTCTCAAATACGTCAATATCTAAATCTCCCAGAGAATGAATGTCCAATTCTGTCTGCAGTGCCCGAAGTGCGTCGCTGCATTCCTGACGGCGGCGGTTATACTGGGAATCGACCAGACTGTGTTTGACTTTGCTATTTGTGATGATAATTTTAGCATCGTCCAGTTCCACAGGTGCATATTCATACTGAAGCGTACTTGTATCCAGAAAGATAGCATGGTCTTTTTTCCCCATTGCAACCGCAAACTGATCCATAATTCCGCAGTTGCAGCCATTAAAATTATTTTCAGAATATTGACCTGTTAAAGCCAAATCTATCATAGTTACGTCTTTAAAGCCGTATAAATCTTTCATGATGATTCCGGTCAGTACCTCTAAAGAAGCAGAAGAGGAGAGGCCGGAGCCGTTTGGAATATTGCCGTAAATGACAAGGTCAAATCCGCAGTCTGCCCGGTATCCTTTTTTCTGCAATGCCCAGATTACGCCAAGAGGATAATTTGCCCAGTCGTATTCGGGTTTATAGGTCAAGTCATCCAATGAAGCAGTGATGATACCCAGATGGTCAAAATTCATAGAATAAAGGCGAAGATTCCGGTCAGCCCTTTTTTTGGCGACTGCGTATGTACCAAGGGTCAGGGCACAAGGAAACACATGTCCGCCGTTATAGTCGGTATGTTCCCCAATTAAATTGACCCGTCCGGGAGAAAAATAAAAACCGGCACCTTCTGTACTGCCGAAAAGTTTATTAAAGTTTGCACATAGTATTTCTTTCATTGTGATTGTTTCCTCGCTTTCATTCATTAGAAATCTGTGATGATAAAGTTATTATAAGAATCTGTCTGGAAAAAGTATATAAAAAATCCGTGCATATATATGGAAAGATGTTGTATAATAGGGGAAAAACGGGATTGTGGCAGAAAATCAAAAACAGGAGGGCAAAAGATGAGTAAGGCATATAAATACTCTTATAAGGTGGGGGAGAATCTGCTAAATTCCTTGTCTGTGTATAATGTGGGATATCAGAAATGTGAACCGGGATATCAATGGGGACCGGGAATCAGGGATCATTACTGTATTCATCACATTATGTCGGGGAAAGGAACTTATGTTGCGGACGAAAAAATATATCATCTAAAGGAGGGAGACTCTTTTATTCTATACCCGGATACGGAAGTAAAATACTATGCTGACAGTGAAGAACCGTGGGAATATGCCTGGGCGGGATTTATGGGGACTGATGCAGCGGCTATGGTGCGTGCAACGGATTTTAGGAAGAAGAAGCCTGTTCTTTCGTCAGATAAGATACCCGGACAGTTAGTTAGAAAGCATCTGGATCAGATTTACAAGGTGAGAGGAACAACCTATGAGGCGGCAGCGGCAATGACAGGGGCGCTGTATACCTTGCTTGCTGTTTTTATGCATTACAGCAGTCATGAGGAACAAAGAAAAGAACGGCAGCAGTTTTATGTAGAACGTGCAAAAGATTATATTGCATCTAGTTATTCTTATCCAATCACAGTAGAGGAGATAGCAGCCTATACGGGAATCAGCAGGAGTTATTTGTTCCGCTCGTTTCAGACACATCAACAGCAGTCGCCGAAAGAATATCTGACAGCATACCGCATCCGGCAGGCATGTCAGCTGTTGAGAGAAACAGATTTATCAGTTGCTGCGGTAGCATACTCGGTAGGATTTGAGGACAATCTGTATTTTTCCAAGGCCTTTAAAAAACAGATGCAAGTCAGTCCTTCAGAATACAGAAAGCAGAGTTCAAGCCATAAATGAGAGTGGAAACGCATATACTGGGAGTGAATGTGCGGAAAGAATGTGAACAGGTTGCGGATAAAAAGATGGATGCAGGGGCTGGAATTCGTCTATGTACTTTTAATAGTAGGACTTTGGTATCCGGTATTTTTCCCGAAACAAGAAGAACAGGTATCTTATACAGATGCTCAGGTAGAGGCAAAACAGCAGGATGCATGTCAGGAAGAAGCACCCAAAATTGCACTGACATTTGATGACGGTCCAAATGCGTTATTTACGCCGGAATTGCTGGATGGTCTGAAAAAGCGAGGGGTGCATGCAACCTTTTTCCTGATTGGCGAGAATATAGAAAAGGGCGAGAATGCACTTCTGGTAAAACGGATGCTGCAGGAAGGGCATCTGATTGGAAATCATACATATCATCATGTGGAGTTGACGAAAATAAAAGAAGAAGAGGCAGTGCTGGAAATCCAGAAGACGAATGAACTGATTGAACGGATTACCGGAAGAGAAGTAGAATTCGTGCGACCGCCGTTTGGAGAATGGCCCAAGATATTATCAGAGGATATTTCTATGATTCCAGTGATGTGGTCGATAGACCCCAAGGACTGGTCGGTGCAAAATACGGAGGAAATTGTCAGGAAAGTAGTGACGGAAGCAGGAGAAAATGATATGATTCTGATGCATGACTGTTATGATACTTCCGTAAAGGCAGCGTTGGAGATTGTGGATTGTCTTCAGGCAGAAGGGTTTGAATTCGTCACGGCAGACCGCCTTTTGATTCCCTGAGGGAAGTTTTAAAATAACAGTACAGAATGAACAGCAGGAAATACAAGGAGAAATAAAATATGATACATGAATATTCCAGAACAGAATTATTGATTGGAAAAGAAGGACTTCATAGATTAAAAGAAGCTGCGGTGATGGTATTTGGAGTCGGGGGAGTAGGTTCTCATTGCATTGAGGCACTTGCAAGAAGTGGAGTGGGAAAATTGATTTTAATTGACAACGATACTGTTTCCCTGACGAATATTAACCGCCAGTCCATTGCTTATCACAGTACAATCGGAAAGAAGAAAACCGAAGTGATGAAAGCCAGAATTGCGGATATCAATCCTGAAATTCGTGTGGAAACGCATGAGTGTTTTGTACTGCCGGAAAATATAGAAGAGCTGTTTGATGAGGAACCGGATTATATTATCGATGCGATTGATACGGTAACAGCGAAACTGGCACTTGTGGAGCTGGCAGAAAAGAGAAAAATTCCAATTATCTGTTGTATGGGAACGGGAAATAAACTGCATCCGGAATTATTTGAAATAACAGACCTATCCAAAACCAGGGTCTGCCCGTTATCTAAAGTAATGAGAAGAGAGTTGAAAGCAAGAGGAATCCGGCATTTGAAAGTATTGTATTCTCCGGAAAAACCAATAGATACTTCAGGGCGTGAGACTGGAGAAGATAAAGGACGGAGGCGTGTTTTACCCGGAAGTATTTCTTTTGTGCCTCCGGTAGCGGGACTGCTCATTGCAGGGCAGGTTATTCGGGAACTGAGTGGACTTGATTCATAGTAAGATTCAGGAGGAGTAGTATGGATTTATTTGATTATATGAGAGAACAAACGCAGGAGCAGGAGTCACCGCTGGCGTCCAGAATGCGTCCGGAAACATTGGAAGAAGTAGTAGGACAGCAGCATATTATCGGAAAAGACAAACTACTGTATCGTGCAATCAAAGCCGACAAGCTGGGCTCTATTATCTTTTACGGACCGCCGGGAACCGGCAAGACAACGCTTGCGAAGGTTATTGCAAATACAACCAGTGCACAGTTTAAACAGATCAATGCGACCATAGCAGGAAAGAAAGATATGGAAGAGGTGGTGAAGCGGGCAAAAGATTTGCTTGGAATGTACGGGAAGCGCACTATTTTGTTTATCGATGAGATTCATCGTTTTAATAAAGGGCAGCAGGACTATCTTCTTCCTTATGTGGAAGACGGGACGATTACTTTAATTGGAGCAACAACGGAAAATCCTTATTTTGAAGTGAACCAGGCTTTGCTGTCAAGATCCAGGGTGTTTGAGTTAAAGGCATTGTCAAAAGAAGACATCCGGCAATTATTAAAGCGGGCGGTATATGATGAAAAAAAAGGGATGGGCAGTTTCCAGGCAGAAATAGAGGAAGATGCTCTGGAATTTCTTGCAGATATGTCCGGAGGAGATGCAAGAAATGCGTTGAATGCGATA
This sequence comes from uncultured Ruminococcus sp., assembly GCA_949290175.1. Classification (GTDB taxonomy): domain Bacteria; phylum Bacillota; class Clostridia; order Lachnospirales; family Lachnospiraceae; genus Mediterraneibacter. The sequence goes on along the minus strand of CASERA010000092.1, from coordinate 10,215 downwards.
GAATTGGGCGTTTTGACAACAGAAAGGAGTGCAGACGAGAAAATACATATTACGCTGGATGTGGCTTCTGAGTGTATTCAAAAACGAGTGGTGGGGTATGACAAGAATGGGGACAACCACTATGATACCATTTCGGCATTTATAAAGAGTATGCGGGGCTCGGACCCGGACGCGGCAGTATATTATCTGGCGAAAATGCTGTATGCGGGGGAAGATATCAAATTCATTGCACGCAGAATTATTATTTGTGCGGCAGAAGATGTGGGCAATGCAGACCCTATGGCTTTGACAGTGGCAGTTTCTGCGGCACAGGCCGTTGAGAGAATCGGTATGCCGGAATCCCAGATTATTTTATCACAGGCGGTCTTATATGTAGCCTGTGCACCGAAGAGTAATTCAGCAGTTCGGGCAATTTTTGATGCAAATGAGAATGTCAGACAGTATAAAACAACGGTTCCGGTACATCTTAAGGATGCACATTATAAAGGTGCAGGGAATCTGGGTCATGGTATTGGATATAAGTATGCACATGATTATCCAAACCATTATGTTAAACAGCAATATCTTCCGGATGAAATAAAAAATGCCAGGTTCTATGAACCCGGCGATTTAGGTTATGAAAAGCAGATCAAAGAACACCTAGAGCAGCTTAGAGAGAAGTGACACGTAAATGTCCTGACTTCGGGAAGCCCAGTTGTTTGCGATGGCTTCAGCCTCTGACTCGGTTGGAACAGTCAGTTTCAAATCGATAAGGCTGAAGCCATTTTCTACAATTTGGCAGCAAACCTCGTATTCGTGATTGGTGTTCAGGTAGTAGTCTGATTTGATAGCTACTTCCTCTTTTAAATCATATCTTTTTTCTTTCAGAAATTCATCAATATCATGTTGAATTGCAGGGGAAATCTTATTTTTAAAATACTGGATAGTATCCAGTCCGTTTTCTGTCAGATGATACAGTGTACGATTATGTGTGGTTTCAATCCGAAGAAGTCCGGAGTCGGCCATCTCGGATAGAGTCTCCTGCAATTTGAAATAAGTTGTATATTCTTTTTCCAGAATGAATTCTGAAATCTGAGAAGTTGTCAATGGAAAATCCACTTTATCCAGCATGTACAGTACAATCAATTTATACAATGTATAAGTCTCAGCCATAATATTCCTTTCCCTGCCAGATATCATTTTCTTTCAGATAACGATGCAGCGTGTTTAATACAGTTCTCTTGTTGCTTGTCCATTGAGGCGCGATCAGAAGTTCTTTTGGTCCATCCCCGGTAAGACGATGGATGACAATCTCAGGATTCAGCCGGGAAACACAAGTGCAAAGAAAGCGGATATAAGTATCCATATCCGGAATATAAAATGGGTGCTTTGCATACTCACCGGCAAGGTCTGTATCTTTCAGAACGTGAAGAAGCTGAAGTTTGATGCCCTGAATGTCCATATGGTTCAGATAGTCTATCGTCTGCAGCATTCTTTCTTCAGATTCTCCGGGAAGAAACAGGATGGTGTGAACAATGACCGTAATGCCCAGAGCACGCAGTGAGCGAACGGCCTGCTCAAATACAGAAAGTTTATAGCCACGGCGAATAAAAGATGCAGTATCCGGGTGGATGGTCTGTAATCCCAGTTCAATCCATACTGGTTTTATTTGATTCAGTTCTCCCAGAAGAGACAGTACATCTTCTCCCAGGCAGTCTGGACGAGTTGCAATAGAAAGCACCTTAACTTCCGGGTCTGCAATGGCTTCCATATATAGAGAGCGGAGTCGTTCCACCGGAGCATACGTATTCGTAAATGCCTGGAAATATGCAATATAGGAGTGAACAGGACGTTTACCTGTCAGTTCTTCTTTTCCGTGGGCAATCTGCTCAGATATGGAGGAGTGGGCGGAACCGGCAAAATCGCCGGAGCCTTTTGCACTGCAGAAGATACAGCCGCCTTTGCCTGCGCGACCATCCCGGTTCGGACAAGTCATGCCTCCGTTCAGAGTGATTTTATAAACTTTTTCCCCAAAGGTTTCTTTCAGGTAAAAATCAAGGGAATGATAACGTTTTTCTCCCCAGCGCATTATGAAATCAGTTCCTTTACTGCTTTGCTTACAGCATCCGCAACACGAGGATCAAATGCCTCGGGAAGGATGTTTTCTTCGTTCAGTTCATCCTCTGGAACCAGCCCTGCAATGGCATTGGCAGTCGCAAGTTTCATCTCTTCTGTAATTTGAGAGGCACGGCCCTCTAAAGCACCTTTAAAAATTCCAGGGAAAGCAACTACATTATTAACCTGATTTGGAAAATCGGAGCGTCCGGTTCCGACAATGCGTGCTCCGGCTTCTCTGGCAAGATCAGGCATAATTTCAGGAACCGGGTTTGCCATTGCAAATAAAATGGCATCTGAATTCATGGAAGCAACCATTTCCTTTGTAACAATGCCCGGTGCGGAAACGCCAACAAAAATATCAGCTCCCTGCATTGCATCGCCAAGAGTTCCTGTTTGGTTCTCCAGATTTGTTACCTCTGTCATCTTCTTCTGCATCCAGTTCAGATTTGGGGAATGTTTGCCAAGCATTCCATTAATATCGCACATTGTAATATGCTTAAATCCATAAGTAAGCAGCAGTTTTGTAATGGCAATTCCGGCGGAGCCTGCACCATTGACAACAACGCGGCAGTTTTCTTTTTGTTTTCCGGTTACTTTCAGAGCATTGATGATTCCTGCTAATACAACGATAGCAGTTCCATGCTGGTCGTCATGGAATACCGGGATATCCAGTAATTCTTTCAAACGCTCTTCTATTTCAAAGCAGCGCGGTGCGGAAATATCCTCCAGATTAATTCCTCCGAAAGCAGGAGCAATGTTTACAACAGTTTTAATAATTTCTTCTGTATCTTGAGTATCCAGACAAATCGGAACAGCATTGACTCCTCCGAATTCTTTGAATAAAACGGCCTTTCCCTCCATGACAGGCATGGCAGCCCGTGCACCGATATTTCCAAGTCCAAGGACAGCGCTTCCATCGGATACAACCGCAATGGTATTTGCCTTGATTGTATATTTGTAAGCGGCTTCAGGGTCTTTTGCAATAGCTTTGCATGGTTCGGCAACTCCCGGCGTGTATGCAATTGCAAGGTCTTCCCGGGAATTCACATGAGCTTTCGCAATGGTCTCAAGTTTTCCGTTCCATTGTTCATGCATCTGTAAAGCTTTTTCACTATTAGTCATAAAAATTTACCTCGTTATTTTTTATAGATTATCTGTTCATAATCATATCACTCTTGTAGAAGCTGTGCAAGATTTCAAAAAAAACTTTCCTTTTTAAAAATAATGCTGTATAATAAAAAACAAATTTTACTAAATATTTCAATTAAGTCAATTCAGACAACTGTTCCCGGCCGATTTAAAGTAATTAAGATATGTAAAATGAATAAGCAGTAAAATGCGAGAAAGGGTAGTATTATGACGAGAGAAAAGTATGAATCTCTGCCTCTTGCGACATTGCGAGAGCTGGCAAAGGCCAGAAAAATGAAAGGTATTTCTACAATGAAGAAAGGAGAACTGATTGAGGCGATGCTTTCTTTAGATGAGAAGGAAAAAATAGAAGAAGCCAATGCAAAAGCAAAGGAAGAAGTAAAAGAAGAACTAAAGGAGAAGAAAGACGGAACCGATATTGAGCAGCTGGACAGCGGACGAACAGCAAATGGAATTCTGGAAGTTCTGCCGGATGGATATGGATTTATCCGATGTGAAAATTATCTTCCGGGAGAGAATGACGTTTATGTATCTCCGTCTCAGATTCGCAGATTCAATTTGAAGACAGGGGATATTATTACTGGAAATACAAGAATTAAAACACAGTCTGAAAAGTTCAGCGCACTGCTGTATGTGTCTACAATTAATGGTCTGCGTCCGGCGGAAGCGATGAAACGTCATAATTTTGAGGATTTGACGCCTATTTTTCCAAACAAGCGGTTATGTCTGGAAACTCCCGGATGTACAACAGCAATGCGTATTGTGGATTTGCTTTCACCAATTGGAAAGGGACAAAGAGGGATGATCGTGTCTCCCCCGAAGGCCGGAAAGACAACGCTTTTGAAAGAAGCAGCACTTTCTATACAGAAAAAGGAACCGGATATGCATCTTTTGATACTTCTGATTGATGAGCGTCCGGAGGAGGTGACTGATATTCGGGAAGCCATTGCCGGACCAAATGTGGAGGTTATTTATTCTACATTTGATGAATTGCCTGAGCACCATAAGCGTGTATCAGAAATGGTAATTGAAAGAGCAAAACGTTTGGTAGAGCATGGAAAGGATGTTATGATTCTTCTGGATAGTATTACCAGATTGGCAAGAGCATACAACCTGACAGTCCCGCCATCAGGAAGAACACTTTCCGGAGGTTTGGACCCGGCAGCTCTGCATATGCCAAAACGGTTTTTCGGTGCTGCAAGAAATATGAGAGAGGGCGGAAGCCTTACAATTCTTGCAACAGCACTGGTAGATACCGGAAGTAAGATGGATGATGTAGTCTATGAAGAATTTAAAGGAACTGGAAATATGGAGTTGGTATTGGATAGAAAACTTCAGGAAAAACGCGTATTTCCGGCAATTGATATTCCAAAATCCGGAACCAGAAGAGAAGACCTTCTGTTAAGCAAAGAAGAGCAGGAAGCTGTCTATATCATCCGTAAAGCAATGAATGGTATGAAGGCAGAAGAAGCGGTGGACAACCTTTTAAATATGTTTTCACATACGAAGACAAATGCCGAACTGGTTCATATGGTAAATCGCCAGAAATTTATATAAAATGGAGAGGGTTATATGTTTCAAGAAGAAATTGAAAAAGTAGGAACTGCAGCAAAAGAAAAAGTTCAATTCTTCCGAAAGAACTCAATTGCCTATTTTATAGCTGCTATGTTAGCTGGTATCTTTGTCGGATTCGGAGTGCTGCTTGCATATACAGCAGGAGGAATGCTGACAGAAGCGGGTGTTCCTGGAGTTAAGTTGATTATGGGAGCCTGCTTTGGGGTTGCATTGAGCCTTGTAATGATGGCGGGTTCCGAACTATTTACAGGAAATAATCTTGTAATGACAATCGGAATGCTTCAAAAGAAAATTACAGTCAGAAATGGGATTTCAATTTGGATAATCTGCTGGCTGGGAAATCTTGCCGGCTCCATACTTCTGGCGGTTCTTTATAATTTCACAGGACTTGGCACAGGTGCCGCAGCGGAACTTATGGCGGGTACATCAGCCTTGAAGATGTCAGTAGAAGCAGGACCATTATTTGTACGGGCAATCCTTTGTAATATTCTTGTATGTATTGCTTCCTGGTGTGGAACAAAAATGAAATCTGAATCAGGGAAACTGATAATAATTTTTTGGTGTCTGATTACCTTTTTTACTGCCGGATTTGAACACAGCGTGGCAAACATGATGCTGCTGACGATAGGGCTTTTGAATCCGGCAGGGGCAGCAGTAAGTTTGAGCGGCTATGCCTATAATCTTGGAGTTGTAACACTTGGAAATATGGTTGGTGGTATTTTGTTTGTTGCAGTTCCGTATTATCTGATAGCATCAGGAAAACAAAAAGATAAGAATTTTTAATAAAAAACTTGCAAAAGGTAAATTTCTATGCTATTATGGTGTAGCTGTTTAAAGATTATAATAAGTAAATTTACAATAGAGAGGTGAAAATCATGAGAGAAGGAATCCATCCAGAGTACCATCAGGCGACAGTAACTTGCAACTGTGGAAATACATTTGTAACAGGTTCTACAAATGAAAGCATTCACGTAGAAATTTGTTCTAAATGCCATCCATTCTATACAGGTCAGCAGAAAGCTGCTCAGGCTCGCGGACGTGTTGACAAGTTCAACAAAAAATATGGTATTAAATAAGAAAGATTTATTGCAGGCTGAGGTAGAAGATATCTCAGCCTGTTTTTCGTTATAGTGAAGGGCAGGAGGCAGTATGAAATCATCAAATATAGGCGGCCAGGCGGTGTTAGAAGGTATTATGATGAAGAACGGCAGCCGCTATGCTGTGGCGGTGAGAAAACCGAATCAGGAGATTGAAGTATGTGTAAAGGAATACCAGAGCATTGTCCCGTGGGAAGGCATACGGAAGATTCCATTCATTCGTGGGATTTTTAATTTTATAGACTCTCTTGTTTTGGGTATGAAAACCTTGGCTTATTCAGCGAGTTTTTATGAGGATGAAGAAGAGGAAGTTCTGACGGGTGAAGCGGCAAAAGAACAGGAAAAGAAGGAAAGAATTATGATGGGAATGACGGTTGCATTTTCCATTATGGCCGCAGTTGTAATTTTTATGGTGCTTCCGTATTTTTTGAGTAATATTTTGAAAACCTATACTACTTCAAGAGTTGCATTGACTGTAATAGAGGGAGTTTTCCGAATGGCAATTTTTCTTGTGTATATAGGATTGATTTCCCGTATGAAGGACATCCAACGTACGTTTATGTATCATGGTGCGGAGCATAAATGTATCAACTGCATCGAGCAGGGGCTCATACTAAATACGGAGAACGTCAGAAGCAGCTCCAGACAGCACAAAAGGTGCGGAACCAGTTTCTTGTTTTTTGTTATGCTGGTCAGTATTATTGTTTGCTTCTTCATTACCGCAGAATCACAGGTACTGCGTGTTGGAATTCGGATTGCGCTGATGCCGCTCATTGCAGGGATTTCGTATGAAATAATTCGTCTTGCAGGAAACAGTGATAATAAAGTGATGAATCTTTTGAGCCGTCCGGGAATGTGGGTGCAGAACATGACTACAAGAGAGCCGGATGACAGTATGATTGAAGTTGCAATACGAGCAGTTGAGGCAGTGTTTGACTGGAAAACATATCAGAAAGAATCTTTTGCTTTGGATTCAGAAGAAAAGGAAGAAAGTGCGGAAGAGGTACAGGCAGTATGACACTGAAAAAAGCATGGACAGATGGGACGGAACAATTGAAGGAGGCTGACATTGCAGAGGCATCTCTGGATGCATGGTACCTGTTGGAATATGTGACAGGAATTAGCAGAGCTTCTTATTATATGGAGCCTGAACGAGAGATGACTCAAGAGGAAGAACTGCGGTATTCCTTCTATATAAAAGAGCGAAAAAAACGAATTCCGCTTCAGCATTTGACTGGAGTCCAGGAATTTATGGGATTGGAGTTTCTGGTGAACGAACATGTCCTGATTCCAAGGCAGGATACAGAGGTTCTTGTAGAGACGGCAATCGAAATACTGGAATCCATTTGTAAAAATTCAGAAGGGGAAACGGACAGAAGAATTTCTCCACTTCCTGTATTGGATATGTGTACCGGTTCCGGCTGTATTCTGCTCAGTCTTATGCATTACCTCCCAAAAGGTGCTGTAGTTGGAACGGGCGTGGATATTTCCCAAAAGGCACTGGAGACTGCAAAACGCAATGCAGAGAAGCTGGGAAAAGAAGCGATATTTGTACAAAGTAATCTGTTCGAGAAACTCGACGGAAAATACCAGATGATTATTTCAAATCCGCCCTATATTCGGACTTCGGTGATTGAAGAACTTCAAAAAGAAGTAAGAGAACATGATCCGTATCTGGCACTGGATGGGAAAGAAGACGGTCTGTATTTTTACAGAAAAATAATTGCAGATGCAGCAAAGTATCTCAAGAAGGACGGATGGCTGCTTTTTGAAATAGGTTCGGACCAGGGAGAAGATGTTTTAAGGATGATGAAAGAAGCCGGATATGACAAGGCTGCGGTAAAAAAGGATTTGGCAGGTCTTGACCGGGTAGTATTTGGCGTGTATCATAGATAAAATAAGTGAATGAGAAAGGACAATAGGAAATATGTTTGATAGATTAGAGGATATTTTAATCCGCTATGAAGAGGTGATGGGCGAACTGCAGGAGCCGGACGTAGCGAATAATCCAGAGCGTTTTCGCAAATTGATGAAAGAACAAAGTGATTTAGCTCCGATTGTAGAAGCCTATAAAGAATATAAACAGTGTAAACAGAATATTGAAGATAGTCTTGCAATGCTGGAAGAGGAATCTGATGAAGAGATGCGTGAACTGGCGAAGGAAGAGTTGAATGAATCAAAAGCCAGAATCGAGGAGTTGGAGCAGGAGTTAAAGATTCTGCTGCTTCCGAAGGACCCAAATGATGATAAAAACGTAATTGTGGAAATCCGTGCGGGTGCCGGTGGTGATGAGGCTGCGTTGTTTGCGGCAGAAGTTTATCGTATGTATGTACATTATGCAGAAGGACGCAGATGGAAAACCGAGATGATTTCTCTTAATGAAAATGGAATTGGCGGTTTTAAAGAGTGTGTGTTCATGATTTCAGGGCAGGGAGCATATTCCCGTTTGAAATATGAAAGTGGTGTACATCGTGTACAGCGTGTGCCTGAGACGGAAAGCGGCGGAAGAATTCATACATCGACCATCACTGTTGCGATAATGCCGGAAGCAGAAGATGTGGATGTTGTAATTGATGAAAAGGATATCCGTATCGATGTAATGCGTGCTTCCGGTAACGGAGGACAGTGTGTCAATACGACGGACTCTGCAGTACGCCTGACTCATTATCCAACGGGAATTGTAATTTATAGTCAGACAGAAAAGTCACAGCTTCAGAATAAAGAAAAAGCTTTTCGTCTGCTTCGTTCTAAATTATATGATTTAGAGATGGAAAAGCAACAGGCATCTGAAGCAGAGGCGAGAAGAAGCCAGATAGGAACCGGAGATCGTTCTGAAAAAATCAGAACTTATAATTTCCCGCAGGGGCGTGTAACAGATCATCGAATCAAACTGACCCTTCATAAGCTGGATTCAATTCTGAATGGTGACTTGGACGAAATCATTGACAGTTTGATTGCGGCAGACCAGAGTGCGAAGTTGGCGAATATGGATGATAACTAGGGAATGCTTGAATTAGGATTGGGTTCATGGAGAAATATGAAGTGCTGAAATCCGGCACACAGATACAAACGGTATAGTGTGTGAGCGAATCCCCATCATATATTTGGTGGGGATTATATGTTATACTAATCGAATATGAATTATAGAAAAAAGATTAGAGTTTAAATTAAAATTACAGCAAATAGAAAGAGAAGATGAGATATGGAAGAAATCAATTTTAGAAGACCGGAACTGGAGGACCAGGAACTGATACGTTCTTATTTTGATAAGGCGCCAAGCAGAAGCTGTGAGAGAAGTTTTGTAAATGTATATCTCTGGTCCAGACATTATGGTGTAACATTTGCAGTAATTGAGGACACGCTTGTGTTCCGTAACGGGAAAGTACAGCCTGGATTCAGTTATCCGGCAGGAGAACCTCAGAATGTTAAGAAAGCGTTAGAATTTCTGATGAAATATAGCGAAGAGCAGGGGTACCCGTTTAAACTGTATAATGTAACTAATGAAAATTTCGAGCAGATTGAAGCATGGTTTCCGGGAGAATATGAATTAGAGGATGACAGAGACCAGGCAGATTATGTTTATGAAACAGAAAAACTGGCAACGCTGGCAGGGAAAAAGCTGCATGCAAAGCGGAATCACATTAATAAATTCCAGAAACTCTATTCGGATTGGAGTTATGAACCTCTAAGTGATGAGAACGTTGAAGAATGTTTCCAAATGGCAATGAAATGGAGAAATCAGAATGGGTGTGACGAGGATGCAGAAAAAAATGAGGAGATGTGTGTAACTTTGAATTCGCTGCGCTTATATAAAGAACTGGGAGAAAAAGGCGGTGTACTTAGAGTCAACGGGGAAGTGGTGGCATTTTCTATCGGCGAACCGTTGTGCGAAGATACATTTGTTGTGCATATTGAGAAAGCATTTGCTGACATCGAAGGGGCTTATCCTATGATTAATCAGCAGTTTGTGCAGCATGAATGCATGGATTATCAATATGTAAACCGTGAGGATGATGCCGGTTCTGAAGGGCTGAGAAAGGCAAAATTATCTTACCGTCCGGCGTTTTTAGTGGAAAAAGGGATTGTGACAAGAAAAGTATCTGAAGTATAAGAATTGGATACGGAAATGGAGTGAGAGACGATGATTTCAAAAAAAATGGAAGCAATGGTAGCAAATAGTTCTGCAATTCGTGCAATGTTCGAAGAAGGGAACCGTCTGGCAGAGATTTATGGGTCGGAGAATGTGTATGATTTCAGTTTGGGAAATCCAAATGTCCCGGCACCGGAATCAGTAAAG
>CASERA010000091.1 GCA_949290175.1 uncultured Ruminococcus sp. | reverse complement strand
GCAATCGTATCTTCTACCCATTGAATCTGTTCATCATTAAGATAATATGGTTTTTCTCTCAAATTAACCATCGTATTACTCTCCTTTTTTATGATAAATTTTTGATAAATGCATCAATTAACTGTTCTTGGTATTTTCCTCCAAACTTCCCTGTTTTCAAGTATCCTAAAGCCTCACCTATCTTTTTCCAGCTTTCTTCTTCATGTTTTACCAGTATCGGATAATAGAATACACCATTCTGTCTTGCTGCATCCATATCTCCCGGTGCATCTCCGAGCATCATAATATTCTTTTTGTCATATCCATAAGCAAGAAGCTTTTCTATACAGCTTTTTTTAGACCCTGCATTTTGAGCCAGTACGATATCCACATGCTCCATAAGGCCGAATTTTGTCCACTCTTCTTTCACCGCTTCATAATTTGCAGAAGACACAATCGCTATATCGCAGTCTTTATGAAGTATCTCGATATTTTCTTTGACACCCGAAAATGGTTTCACGTCCTGTTCCGGCAGCATCTCAATCGCCCGATTGACATCTTCCGACCAGAGAAGCGCTTTTTTCAGGCAAATGCTATTTTTCTCTGCTGCCGCACGTCCGACAGCAGCGTTAGAAAGCTCGTCCGTTTCCTGTGTCCATGAAATCAGTGCATCCAAATCTTCGATCGGCGTAAATTTATCGTTAACTTCCTTGAGAATCATAGCCAGTCCCTTAAATCTGTTGATTCCCCTCGTCATAGAATATAAGTTAATCTCATTCCACCGTTGTAATATTTCTTCTTCATGTGCTTCAAGATTCCACTGTGCAATCATACAGGGACCAAAACATCTGATATGTTTGATATCCATAGAGTCTATGGCACATCCGTCGGAATCTATACAAATCAGATAGTCTTTTTTCTTTTCATATCCTTCAAAAGGATTGTTCATTTTATCACACCCCTTCCTTTCTTTTTAACATAATCCTTTTTCTAAAATGTTACAATGATGATTTGCATTGAAAATCATACAATATTATGATAATATTCATTCATGTAAAAAATTGTATGATATTATACCATTTTTACAAGTAATACTATAATTAAAAGAGGCCTTTACTATGGAATTAAATTGTGTGGACTTATTGCAAAAAACAATAACAGCATTCAATGTGAACGTTGCTGTCCTCCAAAAGGACGGCTCCAACCTGCAGATAATAGACAATGGTTTTCGGATGCGCCTGTTTGAAGACTATGATTATAATACGATTTATGAATTTTTAAAATTATGGACGAAACCTTGTACATTAATACGGTTTTTCGATGAATTTAAACTGACTTACATTTTTCTTCATATCCCGGAAGAATTTATGAATGAAGACAGTTCCCCCTTTATGGTGATTGGACCTTTTTCAGATATGCGCATACCTTTTGAGGAAATTCATCAGATTATGCAGAAAAATAATATCCCGGATCAGTCATTTATGGATATGTCTGCCTTTTATGCTTCCATTCCTGTTATCAGCAATATCAATACTTTTGAATGCACGATATTAAATCTGGCTTCCGGGCTTTTTGGACAGGACTATCGTATTGTCTATTTTCCGGAATATAATATTCCCTCTCATGATATTTCTGGCAAAATGAAAAAACTCCGTGAGAATCCCGAGCTTGCCAGTGCCAGTATTGAAGAGCGATATTATGTTGAAAATCAAATGCTGGACGCGGTTTCTGCCGGTGATTATAACAGAGCGCATTCCTGCCATCAGAAATTTATTACTTATTATATCCACCCCAGAACAGATAATATCCTGAGGAATACGCAGAATTTTTCAATCATTTTAAATACTCTGTGCAGAAAAGCCGCAGAACAGGCCGGGATTCATCCTCTGTACATTGATGAATTATCCACAAAGTTTGCAATTTTAATTAATAAAACATATTCGATTCGGGAACTGAATGCTATTTCTAATGATATCATACATAAATACTGTCTTCTTGTAAAAAATCATGCACTGAAAGGATACTCTCCTGTTACAAAAGAAATTATATCCTATATTGATTTTCACTATATGGAAGAGCTGAACCTAAATTT
>CASERA010000090.1 GCA_949290175.1 uncultured Ruminococcus sp. | reverse complement strand
ATGAGTATCAGGATGTAAAGGCAGCTATCGATGATCCGGATAAGGTAGTTATTGTCAGCACATCTCCGTCCGTACGCGCCGCACTGGGTGAAGAATTTGGCATGGAGACAGGAACCTTTGTACAGGGAAAAATGGTCGCTTTGCTCCGGACTCTGGGAGCAGATTATGTGTTGGATACTAATTTTGCAGCTGACTTAACAATTGTAGAGGAGGCCAGCGAATTAGTTGAGCGTATTACTGACGGAAAAGGACCGCTTCCGCAGTTTACCAGCTGTTGTCCTGCATGGGTCAAATTTGCGGAGACATATTATCCAGAACTGATTCCGAATATTTCTACGTCAAAGAGTCCAATTGGAATGCAGGGTCCTACGATTAAAACCTATTTTGCAAAGAAAATGGGAATCGACCCGAAAAAAATCGTGAACGTAGCATTAACGCCATGTACTGCGAAAAAATTCGAAATCAGACGTGCGGAGATGAATGCTGCCGGTAAAGTTCATGGTGATCCTTCTATGCGGGATATGGATCACGTGATAACAACCCGTGAGCTGGCAATTTGGGCAAAAGAGGCAGGAATTGATTTTTCAGCCTTGGAAGACAGCGAATATGATCGTCTGATGGGAGAAGCATCCGGTGCAGGCGTGATATTCGGGAATACAGGCGGTGTTATGGAGGCTGCTTTAAGGACAGCCTATACATACATTACTGGAAAAGAAGCACCAAAGCAGCTATACACCCTGGAGCCTGTACGCGGTTATGAGGGAATTCGGGAAGCAAGCCTTGAAATCGATGGAATTCAGGTGAATGTAGCAGTAGTACATGGTACAGCCAATGCCCGCAAGATGATTGAGCGCGTAAAAGAAGGTGGAAAACAATATCATTTCATTGAAGTGATGACTTGTCCGGGAGGATGTATCGGAGGAGGCGGCCAGCCTCGTAATCTGATGGCTGATGCGGACGAGGTGCGTAAAGCACGTATTGCAAGTCTTTATCGAAGAGATGAGCAGATGGCACTCCGGTTAAGCCATGAGAATCCGGAAATTAAACAGTTGTATCAGGAGTTTTACGGCAAGCCGCTAAGTGAGCTGGCCGAAAGAATGCTTCATACGACCTATATTAACAGAGAAAATGATTTAAAGCAGGGAGGAAAAAAAACAATGACTAAATGGAAATGTAAAGTTTGTGGTTATATTTATGAAGGAGAGAGTCTGCCGGAAGATTTTGTTTGTCCAATTTGTAAACAGCCGGCTACATCTTTTGAAAAATTAGAAGAAGCTTCAGTTTCAGGTGCATCTGTGTATGCAGGTACAAAAACAGAGAAGAATCTTCAGGAAGCATTTGCAGGAGAAAGTCAGGCACGTAATAAGTATACTTACTTTGCACATGTTGCACAGCAGGCAGGATATGATCAGCTGGCAGAACTGTTTTTAAAGACGGCACGCAACGAGCAGGAGCATGCCCGCGTCTGGTTCCAGGAACTGGGACATATTGGAAATACTGCTGAAAATCTGCTGGCGGCTGCAGAGGGTGAGAACTATGAGTGGACAGATATGTATGACCGCATGGCAAAAGATGCTGAAGAAGAGGGATTCCATGATTTGGCAGAACGTTTCAGAAAAGTAGCTGCAATTGAAAAACGTCATGAAGAGCGTTACCGCAAGCTGCTGGAAAACGTTAAGAACGATCAGGTATTTGAAAAAACAGAGGAAACAGTATGGGAGTGCCGTATCTGTGGACACATTGTTGTAGGAACAAAAGCACCGGAGGTATGCCCTGTATGTAAATACAACCAGGGATTCTTCGAAGTTCATAAGAAAAATTATTAAGAATCATTTGAAAACGTTCATTTTTAAATGAAAATAAAAGCCTGAGAACCTTTGTCTTCTCGGGCTTTTTATTTATAAGTATAATTTGGGTTTTAAAGTTTATCAGAATCCAGAATAATTGTAAAAGGACCGTCGTTTATCAGACTGACCTTCATATCCGCGCCGAATTCTCCGGTCTCAACAATCGGGATAGTTTCTCTACATTTTTCAATAATATGTTCATATAAGGCATTGGCTTTATCAGGGGCACCTGCTTCAATAAAACTGGGGCGGTTTCCCTTTTTGCAATTTGCGTATAAGGTGAACTGGGAAATAAGAAGAAGGCCTCCCTTTACGTCGGCAAGGGAAAGATTTGTTTTTCCGTTTTCATCCTCAAAAATGCGAAGGGCGGTCATTTTCTTCACTAATTTGTCTGCGATTTCTTCATTATCCGTATCCGCAATGCCAATCAGTACCATAAAACCATTGTTAATTTTTCCAATCAGATGACCTTCTACTGAGACAGAGGCTTCTGATACACGTTGTATTACAAATCTCATTTTATATCTCTCCGATTATTTAATTATCTGTATTTTTCCGATTTTTTTGACATCTTGTTTTGTAGTATTTACCGGATATCCAAGTGCTGCCATACCATAAACAGTATGATCTGCCGGAATGCCGAATTCTCCCAATATCTCGCGGACTTCCGGATCATCACAGAGAGTGCGAATCTGGTTAATCCATACAGAGCCAATTCCAAAAGAATGTGCAGCGAGGAATATATTCTCCAATGCACAAGCATTATCTTCCATACCATGAGGGTTGTCTTTCGTATTGGATGGGATAATCAGGACTTCCGGATTATACATATTATATCCATTACGATTTAGCTTCCGCCCAATGATATCCGCAAGTCTTTGGATTTTTTCGCGGTTACAGATAGCTGTGAACTGCCAGGTCTGTTTTCCCCTACCACTGGGAGCATAAATTGCCGCTTTTAAAATTTGCTCTAATTCCTGTTGAGGAATTTCCTTTTCCTGAAAACTACGAATACTTCTTCTTGTCAGAAGTGTTTTTATAATTTCGTTCATAATGTTCTCCTCTCATATTAGATGTATTTATCTGTGTATTATATACTTTTTGATTGTGAAAGTCCAGCAGGGTTTCTTTATAAAAATAATTTACGATTGGAAAATTCATGTATTCAAAATGTGGCGGAAAATGCAGAAGAATGTCGTTTTCTCTGCATCGTTTTTATAGAAAATATGGTATACTGAACATACTTGTTGGGGGTTTTGGAAGTCAGGTGTTGTTGGGAGGCACAAGATGGGAAGACTGATGAAGAAGAATCTGGAACCGTTAAAAAAGGCGCTCAGTGAATTGTCAGGATTCATCCAGAAATTGGATCAGACGGAGTATTCTTATTTTTATCGTCAGATTGAACGGATGGAGAATAATGTAGAAATCTGCATTCTCGTACGCTATGATGGCTGGGAACAACTAGAAGGAATTCTTCTGAGAGATTGGAATTGTGTGAAACAGATGTATGATGATTTATGGAGGATGGAATTGCAGGACGAAAAAGAAAAATATCGCTTTTTACAGCTGCTGTTGTTGATTGAATGGTATTTAAGTAATGAAGATTCAGGCAGTATACCTGAAAAAAGCGAATATATTTTTTTAAACTAAGAAGAGAAGAAATTATAGAAGCACATATCAATGAAGTATTGAATAGGTATTACTTTTGCATAGCAGTTACCTGTGCTATAATTAGCTTAATGACAGCATGATTTTCACAATATGTGGGTACATTCCAATTAGATGGGAGGTAATAGGAAATGGGGGGTCTAGGGAATGCTATATGGTTTTTGTGTGGAGGTTTATGGCAAGGACT
>CASERA010000089.1 GCA_949290175.1 uncultured Ruminococcus sp. | reverse complement strand
TAGTATACCGAGTTCCCTACAAGAAGAATTATAAAGAAAAAATAAGCTCAGGGAAACATTTTCATAACGTTTTGTGCCTGAGCGAAGAGAAAGGAATGGATATAACTATGAGACGAATTAAAATAAATCTTCTGCGAGTTTTAAAAATTTCCATCGGCGCCTCTATCGGGTGTATAATTGCATCTTTGATGAACTTAAACACACCGACATCTGCAGGAATTCTGGCAATTCTAAGCATACAGAATACCCGCCGGGAAACTCTTTCACTTGTATTAAAGAGGATCCTTGCATTTTTTATTGCAGTAATTGTTGCAGTCCTTACTTTTCAAATCTTTGGATACCAGGTATTTTCCATTGGAATTTATCTTTTGATTTTTGCTGCACTTTGTGAAATATTTTCGCTGCAAAACGGGCTGGTACCTAATACCGTTTTAATCCTTCATCTATATACCGCCAAATCTATCAGTCCGGCACTGCTCGCCAATGAACTTCTTTTGCTGCTGACGGGTACAGGCTGCGGCATTCTGATGAACCTTTATATGCCCGGCAGTGCTTCAACAATACGGATTCAACAAAAAGAATTGGAAGAAATATTTCGTGAAACTTTTCATCGGCTTTCCGAATCCATCATTTCCGATAAAAGTATGTACTGTGATGTATTCGATTTGACTCCGCTATACCAGGCTCTGTCCAGACTCGAAAAAAAAGCATATGAAAATCATGGCAATACACTGCTATCAGATTCACAGTATTTTATTAAATATGTAGAAATGAGACATAATCAAATCGATGTACTGCAAAAGCTCTGTCAGAATCTGAAACCCCTTGCCAGTGTACCCGCACAGGCGTATATTATTTCCGATTTTATACTTGAAGTCGGTACAAAATTCCATGAGTACAATAATGCAGAGGAGTTAACAGATTCTCTGATTAAAATTAGAAATGATATGAGAAAAGAGCCACTTCCGGCTACCCGCGAAGAATTTGAAAATCGAGCTGTTCTCTATCGTATTTTATACGATTTGGAAGAGCTGATTGCACTGAAAAGCAGATTTATTGCAAATCTCAGCCCCGAGGAAATTAAGCGTTTCTGGAAACATTAGGAACTATTTCACCTGTTTGAAATACTCTTCCAGGATTCCCTTGATATAATAATATCTTCTGGCATAAGAATTCTCCACCCGGATTAGTTCAAATCCGTGTTCTTTGCATATATTCATTTTCTGCTTATCTCTATTTCTAACCACCTCATCATCCTGATGTTCTTTCCCGTCCAGTTCTATTGCCAGAATGGGCATTTCTTTGCCCCCATACTCTTTTTCATAGATGACGAAGTCAAACCGCCCACTGTAAAATAGTCCTTCATGCGAAATATTATCCTGAAACACCTGGGAAATCGCCACTTCTTTTCGTACCACACATTTCCTGTTATTATTTAACACATTATCCAATGCATGATTCAGACTGACCAGGAATGCCTGCTCAGTCTGTGTACTGTATGGCTTAATCCCCAATGCCCGGGAATTTACTTCTTCAGCCGTCACATGGTAATTTCCATTTGCCTTGACATACTGCGCCAGTTCGTACATATCATCTCTTGCTGAATCATCATGCAAACGCTCCAGATTTCTGCTGCTGGAAAACAGAACCAGCTTCTCTTTGGCTCTGGATGTTGCAACATTTATCAGCTCTCGATTATTTTTCAGCCAATTATATGTCTTTTCTGAAGTCTGGTCCGTCAGAGCTGTCGAGAATAGTATCATATCCTTTTCATCACCCTGAAATGCATGAACTGTTCCGCAGGATACATTCTCTATTCCATTTTCTTTCAGCATTTTGCTGATATACTCTTTCTGATTGGCAAAAGGGGTAATCACTCCAATGCTTTTATCCCTATTATTGAGAACATATTTAACAATTGCCTCTGCTTCTCTGGGAGATGTGTTCTTATAACTTGTCTGATTATTGCTCACATCCACATAGACAAGCGGCTGCTTTGGATTCCTTTTACTTTCAATACTTAATTTATTGTTATAATACTTCCGATTATTAAATTCAATAATTGCCCTGCAGCACCGATAATGATGACGAAGTAAAATTTCTTCACTTACCGCATCATTTGCCAAAAATGTTTTATAGATGGAATTCTTTGCATAATCATATTCCTGGGGAATCTGATACCGCTGCTTTAAAATAGCATTATCTCTTTCATCCAGTAAAATCACTGGATTCAATTGCTGCGGATCTCCTACAAGAAGCAAATTTTCTCCCCTGATAATCGGAAGCAGCGACATTGCCATATTACATTGACTGGCTTCATCCATAATTGTCATATCAAAATACGGTTGAGGACTTCCGATTTTATGTGCTGAAATACAAGAAGTTGCAACAATAGGAAATATCCTCAGAAATTTCTTTACATTTTCTGATGTACTTAGATAATTATTAAATGTCTTAACCCTCTCATCTTCATCCTCAATATCCAGAATATTTCGTAAATCTTCGTTTTTCGGTTCCCCAAGACGTTTCAAATATTTAATGGATGTGAAATTTAAATACTTCTTAAATATTTGCTCGTCATCATCTAACAGCCCCAATGCCTGCTCATTTGTAATTTCACCAATAGATTGCAGTTCACTTTTTATTGCCTCCAGCTGCCTTCCCTGCAAATCCGTCTGAAATGTCAGATGACGGCTTGTATTCATCAGACACTCGATTGCTTCTTTTTTCTCTTTCAAATTCAATGTTTCTTCATATTTCTTTAACAGTTCTGTCAGCTTTTTAGTCCTGTAAATCTTTTCATCTTTATTTCTTTCTAAAGTTCCTTCAAAGACTTTCCACTTTTTAACTCGCTCATACTGTTCTTTGATTTCTTCCAAAGCAGCCTTTGTCAACTCCTGATTCCCCAGACGTATAACTGGAAATGGAATGGTAATTCCGGATTTATATGGAATTGATTTCAGACTTTCTACTACGGAATCAATCGGATGATTATTATAAGATGTCAAAAGCACTGTCTTTTCATTAAAAAAGGCAGTGATAATTGTATTGATGATCGTATATGATTTTCCAGTCCCCGGCGGTCCCTGTACATAAGTTACCGGATATTTAACCGCATTATGAATAGCCAGCAGCTGATCCAGGTTGGCTCGCTTCTCCAGCAATGCAAGCGGATACGCTTTATGTCTCACCGGTTTCCCAATCATTTTTCCGAAGAAGGCTTTAATCGGATATGTTTCTTTGCCCTCTTCTATACTTTTGATAATCCCCTGATATTCTTTATTCAAATCAACCTTAATATCTCTTGCAAGAGCTATGATATATGGTCGGTCATCGATTCCTTGTTTCAAAGAATTATATGCGGCAATTTTATCTTTAATTTTTTCTTTATGTATTTCAAAATTCTGCAGCAGCTCATAATCTGCCGGGTCCATATATTTCCTGATACTTTCCTTTTCACCATCAATAGTAAACTCTTTGCAAATCGTGACATCTTCATCCGATTTTAGGACACGACGTTTTACATCAAGGTACAACTTCCGATACGCCATAACATACAGGGCTTCTTTTTTAATCCCTTTTCCCTTTACAATAATGCTCAACTCATTCAGTGCCAACTGCTTATATCGATATACCTTTTTCTTTTGAGACTGCACGCTCTCCTCTTGAAATTGTTTCACAAACTGGGCAAATTGTTCATTATTTAAAGGGTATTCGCCTTTCCGAAAACTATCTGCATCTAAATGATTTATCAGAGAATACTCACCCTCGTATGGCTCCGTATCCAAACGACTGCACTCAATCAGATAATTTAAAACTTTTAGGTTCACTGCCTGCCCGAACAACATCTCATACTTTTCCGGATGCATATCAATATCATTCACCAGTTTCTGATTCACTTTACAATAAGATGCCTCAACCACCGATGCTGATAAAATAGAATCCAGATAAATCCAGTTGAATTTCCCAATTGTATGCTCTGTCAGATGAAATCCCTCTACGCTTAACGTTCTGTGTTTTACATCAACTCCATTAATGGCAATCCAATAATTCGTTACTTTGTCCTGTTTGTTCTTATATTCTATGCTCAGCCACTTTCCTTCATGGATTGCTTTGAATATATTTTGTGATATCTGGTTCATAATGTTGGTTCCTTTATTAACAACCTGTACTATTACGAATCCTATTATACCCTAAAACATAATAGAAGGGAATGTTTGAGCGGTGAGATTTAGGGGGTATAATGGCTTATATCTTGTATGTTGGAAAGCATTTTTTCCATTGTATCAAGCACTGCATCGGCATTTTTTTCCAATGTTGCAATTTCAAGCCTACTCGAGACCTCATAATACTTTCCCATTTCAAAACATTTTGCCAATTCTCCTTGCTTAGCAACAAGTCTGTGTGCTTTGTCTATATCGTTATTTTGTAACGCAAGTAAATAAATTCCGTGAAATTCGGAACTCACTCTCTGATAATCTGTAAACAAAAGTTCCTCATATGTCTTATATGCTTTCTGTATCCGCCCTGTTTCAGCGTAAATTTGAGCCTGTTTTCTTTTCCGGATTCTGTATAGAGAAATATTCCAAGTATTTTTCTGCTTCATCGTACTGCTTTTTTCTTATGTAAAACCCAATCAAAGAATCAGCTGCTCTAATGCGTATTGCTTCATCATCACTGTCCAATATGCGAATATATAAGGAACATAAATATTCATCATATTCCGCTTCATTTGAAACTTCCTGTTCTATGAGGTGTGCGTCAAAGCAGATTGCAATATCCAAAATCAACTGTTCACAATTGGGATATTGCTCCAGCTTTTTCTGCGCCCACTGAAAAGCCTCATCGTATGATTTTTCTTTCAACTTCAGATTTGCTTCATGAACAATCTCGTTTATTTCCTCC
>CASERA010000088.1 GCA_949290175.1 uncultured Ruminococcus sp. | reverse complement strand
TTTCCATATCAAAAATATATGATGATCACATAATACAATGATTTATTTTAGCATAATTTAAAAATCATGTATAGAGATGTCCTCTTAAAATTTTATGAAGTTTCTATGACTTCTGTGTATTGTACTTTTGAAGAACTGTTTCTGCAGTTTTCATACCGTCCATTGCGGCAGATGTAATTCCGCCTGCAAATCCGGCCCCCTCTCCACAAGGATAAAATCCGGCGATTTTTCCTTCCAAATTAGAATCTCTTGGAATTTTTACCGGAGAAGAGGTACGGCTTTCGACCCCGGATAACAGTGCATCTCCATCTGCAAATCCGTGTATTTTTCTATCAAACTGACGGATTCCATCCGCCAATGATTCTGCCAGCACCTCGGGAAAGATTTCTCTTACATTTGCTTTCTGATATTCACCCTTCATCTGTGGCTTGACCACTCCGAATGATTCCGTCGGACGGTTTTGGCAGAAATCTTCATATCGCTGTACCGGAATTTTTCCGTTTCCAGCCTGATATGCCCGTTCCTCAATGCTCCTTTGAAACGCAATTCCTGCCAGCGGATGACGACTGCCATAATCTTCCGGCGTAACGGTCACAATAATAGCACTGTTTGCATTTTCTCCATTTCGGGAATGATAGCTCATTCCATTTACTGCAAGCCGTCCTTCCTCAGAGGATGCATTGACTACATATCCGCCGGGACACATACAAAAGGAATAAACGCCTCTCCCATTCTCCAGCTTGGCAGTCAGTTTATATGGTGCTGCCGAAAGTCCGGGGATCTGTTCACTTCCATACTGAGAGCGGTTAATCATTTTCTGGGGATGCTCTATGCGTACACCAACAGCAAATGCTTTGGCCTGCATACCAATTTCTTTCTGGTACAGCATTTCAAATGTATCCCGTGCACTGTGCCCGATTGCAAGTACAACTGTATCCGTCATCAGTCTATCCGTTTCATTGATGACAACGCCACATACTTTTCTTTCTTTTTGCCCTTCAGACACTGTATTCTCTGATATTTGTTCTAAAAGAAGATCTGTTACCTGGCTGTGGAACCGGACTTCGCCCCCAAATTCCAGAATAGCGGAACGCATATTTCTTACAACATCAATTAAAATATCTGTTCCAATATGAGGTTTCTGCTCATATAAGATCTCCTTTGGTGCTCCAAACTGTACAAAAGTCTCCAGTACAAAACGGTTTCTTCCAGCTGGATCTTTCACAAGAGTATTTAATTTTCCATCTGAAAAGGTTCCCGCACCGCCTTCCCCGAACTGGACATTAGATTCAGGATTGAGTTTTCCGGTTTTCCAAAATGTCTCAACATCTTCTTTCCGCTCATCCACAGAACCGCCACGCTCCAAAAGAATCGGCCTGCATCCTGCCTTTGCCAGCAGATAAGTACAAAACAAACCTGCAGGACCGCTTCCGATGATAACCGGCCGATTTTGGGAGAATGTTCTGACTATTTCAGGGATTTTGTATTCTACGTTTTCCATCGCCTGTATATTTGCCTTTGAGCGTTTCAGGACATTCTGCTCTTTTCTCACACCCACATCGATAGTATATACAAAATAGAGATCCGGTTTTTTGCGTGCATCAATGGACTGTTTGCGAATGTGATATTCGAGTAATTCTTCCGGACGGATTCTTAATTCCCGAATTAATTTTCTTTCCAGTTCTTCAAAACTGTGTCCTATTCTCAATTTCAACTGATTAATTCGTATCATCTGCTGCCTCTCTTCCTGCAATGTATCCGCTGGACCATGCCCACTGGAGATTATATCCTCCGCACATTCCGTCTACATCCAGAATCTCTCCGGCAAAATATAGACCCGGAATATACACGGATTCCAGGGTTTTGGGATTTACCTCTTCTGTTGATACGCCGCCACAGCAGATTTGTGCCTGTTCGAAAGAATTAGTCTGTTCTACACAAACTTCAAATTGCTGAATCAGGCGGATGAGCCTGTTAATTTCTGATTCCGACAGTTCAGACACACTCGTCTCTCGTGGGATTTTACTGAGTTTTATCCAGAGTGAGCATAATTTCTTGTTGAAAAGTCCTATGAAAAATTCTTCCAGCGTCTTGTCAGGCCGCATTCCAATTCTGGCCTTTAAAAATGCAGTAAACTGTGTTTCTGTAAAGTCCGGCATAAAATTTAATACTGCTTTTACTTCCTTTTTTTCTCTCAGTCCCTGAGAAGCATAACGGCTTACCTGAAAAACAGGAATGCCGGAAATTCCGTACTGGGTAAGTTGGATTTCTCCGGTATCTTCTGCCATACATTCGCCGTCTATATATAAAGAAACTCTGCCCTGCACCCGAACACCTGCCAGGCTTTTATAGAAATTCTCTTTACATCTGAGTTGTACCAGTGCCGGCAAAACCGGAATAATCCGGTGTCCCAATGCTTTTGCCAATGCATATCCCGAACCATCGGAACCCGTCGAAGGTGCCGCTTTCGAGCCTGCCGCAAGGATTACACGCTCAGCCTGTATGGTCCCTTTGTTTGTTAAAATTGTAAATTTATTTTTCTTTGGTACAATTTTTATACACTCTGTTTCCGTCAGCACTTTTACATGCAGACGGTCCATCTCCATACGAAGTACATCCAAAACGGCAGAGGCCTGATCTGAATTCGGATACAGATATCCATTGCGGTTTTTGGAGTAAATTCCGAGCTGCAGAAAGAATGCAATGGTCTTCTGTGCATTGAACTGTTCGATAATTTCCCATGGAAATCCTATATTTTCACTGCGGTAACAAAATGGTTCCTGTACCATATTCGTAAAATTACACCTGCCGTTTCCAGTAGAAAGAATCTTCTTCCCGACTCGTTCTTTGTGTTCCAGGACGGTTACCTCTGCGCCCTTTTGAGCAGCTGAAATTGCTGCCATCATCCCGGCTGCACCACCGCCTACAATCGCTACTTTCCGCATAATTTCTCCTTTCATTCTTTTTGCTGATTTAATACTTATCGGAGACGCTCTTTGCCAATGATCCCGGCATCAATCACTCCCTGAAGAGATTTTAAAATACCGAGTTTTGCATGAGGCCACGTCAGACCACCCTGGAAGTATACTGCATATGGAGGCTTAATTGGACCATCGGCACTTAATTCAATGGAAGACCCTTGTACAAAAGCACCTGCAGCCATAATGACATCACTATCATATCCTGGCATTGCCCATGGTT
The DNA here is from genome assembly GCA_949290175.1 of uncultured Ruminococcus sp. GTDB lineage: Bacteria > Bacillota > Clostridia > Lachnospirales > Lachnospiraceae > Mediterraneibacter. Next base: position 4,623 of record CASERA010000088.1, on the reverse strand, counting down.
CCGGGGTTACATAGCTGTCTACCGGAGCAGCAGCCTGGATGCCCTGGCAAAATGCAATGACGCCCTCCGGGGTTCCAAGCTCTACTGCCTGAATGATGTCATGACGTTCTTCTGTTCCATCAGGAATTACCCGATACCCCAGTGTTTCATAAATTTTTGCAGCAAATACTGCTCCTTTTACTGCACTGCTTACCACAGTCGGCGCTAAGAAAAATCCCTGGTAAAAAGACTGCATAACCCCAAGAGATGCGCCCACTTCTTTTCCAAGTCCGGGAGAAGTCAGGCGGTATGCGCAGTTTTCAATCAGTTCTTCTTTTCCTGCAATATATCCGCCAATAGGAGCTAATCCACCACCCGGATTTTTAATTAGGGATCCTACAATCATATCCGCCCCTACGTCACTTGGTTCGATGGTTTCTACAAATTCTCCATAACAATTGTCTACCATACAGATAACATCCGGCTTGATTCCTTTAATAAAGGAAATTAACTCTCCAATCTTCTCTACAGAATAGCTCGGACGTGTCTGATATCCTTTGGAACGCTGGATGGTAACCAGCTTTGTTCTCTCGTTAATGGCTTCCCGGATTGCAGGATAATCAAAATACCCGTCATCCAGAAGTTCTACCTGGCGATATGTGATTCCATATTCTGCAAGCGACCCTTTTGATTTTCTGATTCCGATTACCTCTTCCAGTGTATCATATGGTTTTCCTACCGGAGAGAGCAGCTCATCCTCCGGTCTCAGATTCGCGGACAGTGCCAGTGCCAGTGCATGAGTTCCGCAGGTAATCTGCGGACGAACCAGAGCTGCTTCTGTATGGAAGACACTGGCATAAACCTGTTCCAGCGTATCCCTTCCCTGGTCATTATACCCATATCCGCTTGCATAATGAAAGCAGCTTTCATTGACCCGATTATCCTGCATTGCATGTAGTACTTTTAGTTGATTATATTCTGCTATCTCATCCATTTTCTGGAATCTTGGTTTGAGTTCTTCTTCAATTTTTCGGCCAAACTCAAAAACCTCTTTTGAGATTCCCAGCTTTTCATACATTGTCTCTACTCTATTGTCCATATTTTTCATTTATCCTCTAATTATATTATATTTCTCTGTCTCAGCTCTTCCAGAATTTTTTCCAGAATTCTGTCCTCCTGATACTCATAGTCCTGTTTATCAATCCAGATTACATCTCGTTCCCGTTTGAACCATGTTATCTGACGTTTGGCAAAATGTCTGGTATCGCGTTTTATCACCGATACGGCTTCCTTCAGCGTACATTCTCCGTCCAGATATGCCAGGACCTCTTTGTATCCCAAACCCTGCATGGAGACCATATCCCTCGTATATCCTCTGGCTTTCAAGGCTTTTACCTCTTCGAGCAGACCTTTCTCCATCATTTGATCCACCCGTCGGTTAATTCTGGAATACAAATTTGCTCTGTCATCATTCAAAACAAAATAGGCAGACTGGTAGGCAGATTCTTTTTGTCTTTCCATTTCATTATGTTCAGAAATTTTTTGGCCGGTTTGATGATGGAACTCTAATGCCCGGATAACTCTTTTTATATTATTAGGATGAATTTCGACCGCGGCTCTCTCATCGACTTCCTTCAGCAATCCGTGAAGATAATCTGCTCCTTTTGCTTTTGCCAGAGCTTCCATCTCTTTTCGATAGGAAGTATCTCCGTCATTTTCCGTAAAATTAATATCATACAGAAGTGCCTGAATATAAAACCCGGTTCCCCCGACTACAATTGGAATACGGCCTCTGTCATAGATTCCTTTCATTGCTTCTCTGGCCATGTGCTGAAAACGTACAACATTAAATTCTTCATCCGGATCCAGCACATCAATCAGATGATGATGAATGCCCTGCATTTCTTCTGGAGTGATTTTTGCAGAACCGATATCCATCTGTCGATAAATCTGCATGGAATCTGCAGAAATAATCTCTCCTTTTACTGCTTTTGCAAGGCCTATGGAAGCAGCAGTTTTTCCCACTGCAGTGGGACCGGTTAATATAATCAATGGTTTTTTCATTTTATACAATCCTTTTAAATTTCTTTTCCAGCTCACGTTTTGTCATTGCAATAATGGTAGGGCGTCCATGCGGACAGTGATATGGATTCTCAAGGAGAAGCAGTTCTCCAATTAGAGCATCCGCTTCCTGTGCAGACAGTTTGTTATTGCCTTTGACAGCTGCCTTGCAGGACATGGATGCCACCTTCTCATCAATCAGTTCAGGAGTCATAGAAGTATTGAGTCCATCCGCCAGGTCGTCCAGCATTTCTAAGAGCAGCTCTTTTTTCGCAATACTGAACAGATTATCCGGTACCGCCCGAACTGCATATTCATCTCCTCCAAAAGATTCAATTTCAAATCCGATTCTTGTAAACCTGTCCATATGGGTATTTAGAACTTCTGCTTCCTGCATAGACAAACTCAGAATAATGGGAGGACTTAGATATTGGGAGGTAAATTCCCGGTTCTTCATGCCTTTTAGTGTGCGTTCATACAAAACTCTTTCGTGTGCGGCATGCTGATCAATAATGTACAGGCTATTCTGAAATTCTACCAGCCAATATGTTTCAAACACCTGACCAATGAGTGCATATTCTGCCTTTACTTCCCGTTTTAAGAGTTTCTCCTCGAACAAATCCATCTGTGTACCTTTTTGCTCCATGACATTGCTCTCGTAGGTTACTTCTTCCTTCACTACATCCGGCTGACGCTGCTCAATCTCCTTTGCCCGATTCACCGCTTCCCGAATCCTGGTATGCTGGTCTTCTGGGCGAAAAATCTGTTGACGGCCGGATACTTCTGCAGAAGAAGCACGGTTATGATAGGAAAGAACTCTCTCCTTCATTTTTCGCATGAAGTAAGCTTCATTTCGTGTTTCTGCCTCTTTTTCCGGGGATACAGGTGTATCTGGTTTCACTTTTGGTTTTAAGAGAAACGGACTTTGATTTTTTAAATCGGCTTCCGGGGGCTTCGGCTCCGGCACTTCCACTTTTGGAATCAGTTCCGGCTCTAAAAGTGTACGGTGGATCCCCTCATACACAATATTATAAACTTCCTGCTGATGTTGAAAACGCATCTCCATCTTTGTCGGATGAACATTAACATCAATTTTTTCCCCATCAGCATGAAAATGAATTACAACAAAGGGAAATTTATGCTGCATGACAAAATCCTTATAAGCATCTTCAATTGCACGAGAAAGCATGGCATTTTTCACGTATCGTCCGTTTACAAAATAAGTTTCAAAATTCCGGTTTCCTCTTGTAATCAGCGGTTTGCCAAGATACCCTTTCATATCCAGTCCATTTTGTGAGTAATCAATCTCTATGAGATTGGCAGCTACTTCCCTGCCGTAAATATTATATATCACATCTTTCAACTTCCCATTTCCAGAAGTACGCAGTTTCTCTTGCCCGTTATTCACGAACTGGAATGACACTTCCGGATGAGACAATGCAAGGCGCATCAGCAGATCCTGCACATGCCCTGCTTCTGTCATTGGAGTTTTTAAAAATTTCCGTCTTGCCGGAACATTGTAAAATAACTGACGTACTAAAAATGTAGTCCCATTAGGTGCTCCGGTATCCTCCAGTATTTTTTCCACTCCACCTTCGATGACGTAACGACTCCCAAATACATCTTTTTCTGTCTTCGTAATTAATTCTGTCTGTGTGACAGCTGCAATACTGGACAAAGCCTCCCCGCGGAATCCCAAAGAAGAAATGTGTGCCAAGTCCTCCACACTGCGGATTTTACTCGTAGAATGACGCAGGAAAGCATTGCGGATATCTTCTTTTTCAATCCCGCTTCCGTTATCCGTTACACGAATAAAAGAAATTCCCCCATCCTGTATTTCAACCGTCACGGAGGAGGCTCCTGCATCAATGGAATTCTCTACCAGTTCTTTTATAATCGATGCCGGACGTTCAATGACCTCTCCGGCGGCAATCTTATCAATTGTAATCTGATCTAAAACCTGAATCTGCGGCATCCTTCTTCTCCTTTATCCTATTCTACTCTACCAGCGGTTTTTCAGCTTATTCTGAAGCCGATAAATCGTGTTCAGCGCATCAATTGGAGTCAGATTTCCTACGTCAATACTCTTGAGTTCTTCCAACACATCTCCGTCTTTTACCGTATCAAACAAAGACATCTGTGCCATGTCAACTTCATCATATTTTTTCGCCTTTGGCTTCTTTTTTTGTTCCTTCTCTCTGGATGCAATTTCACTGACTCTGGTGGTGATATCTTCATCACTTAATTCTTCTACAATTTCTTTTGCACGTTCAATCACCATATCCGGCACCCCGGCAAGTTTTGCCACCTGAATACCATAGCTCTTGTCCGCACCACCTTTTACAATTTTACGCAGAAATACGATATCATCGCCTTTTTCCTTCACTGCGATACAGTAATTGTTGACGTTATGGATTTTGCCTTCCAGTTCGGTTAATTCATGATAATGAGTTGCGAATAATGTCTTGGCACCCAGGAGTTTGGAATCACTAATATATTCCACCACTGCCCACGCAATGGAAAGTCCATCAAAAGTGCTGGTTCCACGACCGATTTCGTCTAGAATCAGAAGACTTCTGGAAG
>CASERA010000087.1 GCA_949290175.1 uncultured Ruminococcus sp. | reverse complement strand
GAAAACACGTCCCAACGGGCTTCGGATTGGAAGAAAAAGGGTTCCTCTCGGTGTAGTGGGAATTATTTACGAATCCCGTCCAAATGTTACAGCCGATGCCTTCGGTCTTTGTTTTAAAACAGGAAATGCTGTGATTCTGCGCGGCGGAAGTGATGCAATCCATTCCAATAAGGCAATTGTACAGGCAATCAAAGCAGGTCTTAGAAAAGAGAAACTGTCGCAGGATTTAATCCTTCTTGTAGAAGACACCAGCAGAGAAGTAGCAGCAGAAATGATGAAACTTCATGATTATATTGATGTTCTGATTCCAAGAGGCGGAAAAGGACTGATTTCTACAGTTGTTGAAAACAGTACGGTTCCGGTAATAGAAACAGGAACCGGAAACTGTCATATCTTCGTGGATGAAACTGCGGATGTGAATATGGCAGTGGAAATTATTGAAAATGCAAAGACGCAGAGAATGGGTGTGTGCAATGCCTGTGAGTCTTTGCTTATTCATGAGAATATTGTCTACGGAGCACTTCCTGCTATCGTACAGCGTCTGAAAAACCACGGGGTAGAAATCCGCGGAGATGAAAAGGCGTGTGCTGTCAGTGAAGAGATTCTTCCAGCTTCTGATGAGGACTGGGGAACAGAATATCTGGATGCGATTATTTCCGTAAAGGTAGTGTCTTCTCTGAAGGAAGCGATTGCACATATCAATCAGTATAATACGGGACATTCGGAATCTATTATTACGAAAGATTATAACAATGCACTTCGATTTCAAGATGAGGTAGATGCAGCGGCTGTTTATGTCAATGCATCAACCAGATTTACGGATGGATTTGAATTTGGATTTGGTGCGGAGATTGGCATCAGTACGCAGAAACTTCATGCGAGAGGTCCAATGGGGCTGGAAGCGCTGACTACAACGAAATATATTATTTTTGGAAACGGTCAAATTAGGAAATAAGGAAAAATAAAAACCATGCTTGCATAATATACAGAAAAGATGTATACTTATGCAAACATGGTTTTTGTTTTATACAAAAAAGGATATTTATGCATAGAAAAGCCACTTTTTGCATGATTATGCTTATTTTGAACCAAAAATAGAAAGGAAGTTGTGCAGATGATAAAAGCAGGTATTATTGGTTCTACAGGATATGCGGGAGCCGAATTGGTCAGAATTCTTACAGGACATAAAGAAGCAGAGATTAAATGGTATGGCTCCAGAAGCTATATCGATAAGAAATACGCAGATGTTTATCGCAGCATGTTTCAAATTGTAGATGCGAAATGTATGGATGATAACATGGAAGAGCTGGCAGAGCAGGTGGATGTGATTTTTACGGCAACACCTCAGGGGTTATGTGCTTCTCTCGTGAATGAAAGGATTTTATCTAAAGTAAAAATCATTGATTTGAGTGCAGATTTTAGAATCAAAGATGTGGCTGTGTATGAAGAATGGTATGGAATCGAGCATAAAAGTCCTCAGTTTATTGAGGAAGCGGTTTATGGATTGTGTGAAGTGAACCGGGAAGCGGTGAAGAAGTCGAGACTTGTTGCAAACCCGGGATGTTATACAACCTGCTCTATCTTAACGGCATATCCTCTTGCAAAAGAAGGAATTATTGATATGAGTACATTAATTATTGATGCAAAATCCGGAACTTCCGGAGCAGGAAGAGGTGCGAAACTTCCGAATCTTTTCTGTGAAGTGAATGAAAATATGAAGGCGTATGGTGTGGCATCACACAGACATACACCTGAAATTGAAGAGCAGCTGGGGTATGCGTGCGGGGAGAAAGTGTATTTGAATTTTACCCCTCATTTAGTTCCAATGAACCGGGGAATTCTGGCAACAGAATATGCGGCTTTGAAAAAAGATGTGACATATGAAGATGTAAAAGCAGTATATGATAAATATTATGCAAATGAGACATTTATCCGTGTTCTGGACAAAAATGTTTATCCGGAGACCAAATGGGTAGAGGGAAGCAATTATGTGGATATCGGATTTAAAATTGATGCGAGAACGAATCGTATCATCATGATGGGTGCAATTGATAATCTGGTAAAAGGTGCGGCAGGGCAGGCAGTACAGAATATGAATCTGATGTTTGGTTTAAAAGAATCCGAAGGGCTGGAGCTGGTTCCAATATTTCCATAAAGAGGTGACAGGATGATAAGGGCAATGACAATGGAAGATTATGAAGAAGTATATACGCTTTGGAAGAAAATTCATGGATTTGGAATCCGCAGTATTGATGATTCCCGGGAAGGTGTGGAAAGATTTTTAAAACGGAATCCTGCTACCAGTGTAGTTGCCGTGGAAGACGGCAGAGTTGTGGGGGTAATTCTCTGCGGACACGACGGACGGATTGGAAGTCTGTATCATGTTTGTGTAGATGAGGGGTACCGCAGACAGGGAATTGGAAAGGCGATGGTAGTACAGACAATGGAGGCACTGAAAGCAGAAGGAATCACGAAAGTCAGCCTGATTGCTTTCGCAGAAAATGATATTGGGAATGCGTTCTGGAATACCATCGGCTGGAATAAACGGTCAGATTTGAACTATTACGACTTTGTTCTGAATATGGAAAATATCATTGCATTCAATGAACAGTAAATAAGGAGGAAATGCATTATGGAGAAAATCAAAGGCGGAGTAACTGCGGCAAAAGGATTCGAAGCAGGGGCTGTGGCAGCGGGAATCAAATATCAGAACCGGACAGATATGGCGTTAGTGTACAGTATGAAGCCGTGTAAAGTTGCGGGAACATTTACAACAAATGTGGTAAAAGCGGCACCGGTCAAATGGGATCAAAACATTGTGGAAAAGAAACTCAAGTCTCAGGCAGTCGTTGTGAATTCCGGAATCGCAAATGCATGCACCGGAGAAGAGGGAATCGAGTGCTGCAGGGAAACTGCAAAAGCAGCTGCTAGGGCTCTGGGAATTGAAAAAAATGGAGTTTTAGTGGGATCTACCGGTGTCATCGGAATGCAGCTGCCCATAGAAAAGCTGAAGGCGGGAATCGAACAACTGGCTGCGGAAAAACAATCCGGCATGGAGGCGGGAAACCAGGCGGCAAAAGCAATTATGACAACGGATACTTGTGAAAAAGAAGTTGCAGTAACCTTTGAAATTGGCGATAAGACTGTGACGATCGGAGGGATGGCAAAAGGTTCCGGTATGATTCATCCAAATATGTGCACGATGCTCGCATTTATCACAACAGATGCGGTGATTTCCACGAAAGCTCTTCAGAAAGCGCTGAGTGCGGATGTGGAAGAAACGTACAATATGATTTCTGTGGATGGTGATACTTCTACAAATGATACGGTGCTTTTGCTGGCAAACGGAATGGCAGAAAATGAGAAAATCAAAGTGGGTACAAAAGAATTTGAACTATTTGTACAGGCACTTCACGAAGTGAATGAAACACTGGCGAAGAAGATGGCAGGTGATGGGGAAGGTGCCACGGCACTGTTTGAGGTGACTGTAAAAGGAGCTGCTACGAAACAGCAGGCAAAACAGCTTGCAAAGTCAGTTGTATGCTCAAATCTGACAAAAGCTGCAATTGCAGGACATGATGCGAATTGGGGAAGAATTCTCTGTGCGATGGGATATTCCGGGGCAGAGTTCAATCCGGAGACCGTGGATCTTTTCTTTAAGAGCAGAGCCGGAGAGTTGAAAATTATTGAAAACGGTGTTGCCGTGTCCTACAGTGAAGAAAGAGCGACGGAAATTCTGTCACAGTCGGAAGTAACGGCAATTGCGGATATCAAACAGGGAGAGGAAACAGCAACCGCCTGGGGATGTGACCTGACACATGGATATATCGATATCAATGCAGACTATCGGAGCTGAACAGAGGAAAGAGAAATCAAGTCAGACAGGAGGATAAACAAGATGAATGAGAATATGAACCAGTCTTTGGAAAAAGCAAAGGTATTGATTGAGGCGCTGCCTTATATTCAAAGGTTTAACAGGAAGATTATTGTCGTGAAATATGGCGGCAGCGCAATGACGGATGAAGCTCTGAAAAAGAAAGTAATGGAAGATGTTACTCTTTTGAAACTGGTAGGATTCAAGCCGATTATTGTACACGGCGGTGGAAAAGAAATCAGCAGATGGGTCGGAAAAGTCGGAATGGAGCCGCATTTTATCAATGGACTGCGTGTAACAGATGAGGAAACCATGGAAATTGCAGAAATGGTACTCGGAAAGGTAAATAAAAGTCTTGTGCAGATGGTGGAAGAACTGGGCGTACATGCCATTGGAATCAGTGGAAAGGACGGAGGGCTTCTGAAAGAAAAAAAGAAATATTCCAATGGGGAGGTTATTGGTTTTGTTGGTGAAATTAAAGAAGTCAATCCCGAAATTCTTCATGATTTGCTGGAAAAAGATTTTCTTCCGATTGTATGTCCGATTGGTATGGATGATGAATATCAAACATACAATATCAAT
>CASERA010000086.1 GCA_949290175.1 uncultured Ruminococcus sp. | reverse complement strand
ACGGAGAAAAGCATGATTTCATATATTAGAGGAGAACTTGCAGCGATTGAAAAAGACAAAATTATTGTAGATGTGGGTGGTGTAGGCTACGGGATTTATATGCCGGAACAGTCTATGGACCGGCTGCCTCGAACAGGAGAAGAAGTTAAAATTCATACCTATCTGAATGTCAGGGAAGATGCCATGCAGTTATTTGGTTTTTTGGCAAGGGAGGATTTAGAAATCTTTAAACTGGTGATTGGTGTCAGTGGCATTGGACCGAAAGGGGGATTGAATATTCTTTCGCAGCTCCCGGCAGATTCTTTGAGATTTGCAGTAATATCCGGGGATGTAAAGGCAATCTGTGCTGCACCGGGAATCGGAAAAAAGACGGCAGAAAAACTGATTATCGAGCTGAAAGATAAGTTGGACATTGAAGATATACTGAATCGTGATGCAAAGGAAGAATCCTCAGAGTATGGAGAAATTGCTGCCGGAGCAGGGGAGCTACAGGCAGAAGCTGTACAGGCACTGGTGGCACTTGGATATGGCAGTGCGGAAAGTCTGAAAGCAGTACGGCAGGTGAACCTGGAACATGCAACCGTAGAAAATGTGCTGAAAGAAGCACTGAAAAAAATGCTGTAAAACGGAGCGTAGGGGAACAGTATGGGAAGACGAATTATCACAACAGAAAATTTGGAAGAAGATGTAAAGATAGAAAGTCATTTAAGACCACAGCGTCTGGAAGAATATATTGGTCAGGAGAAAGCGAAAAAAACACTTGGCATCTACATCAAGGCAGCAAGAGAACGAGGGGAAGCATTAGATCATGTTCTGTTTTACGGGCCACCGGGACTTGGAAAAACTACACTGGCAGGTATTATTGCAAATGAGATGGGGGTAAACTTGAAAGTGACTTCAGGCCCGGCAATTGAAAAACCGGGAGAAATGGCTGCAATTTTGAATAATCTTCAGGAACACGACGTGTTGTTTGTAGATGAAATTCACCGTTTGAACCGCCAGGTGGAAGAAGTTTTATACCCGGCAATGGAAGATTATGCAATTGATATTATGATAGGAAAAGGGGCAACTGCCCGTTCCATCCGTCTGGATCTTCCGAAGTTTACACTGGTGGGGGCAACTACACGTGCGGGAATGCTAACGGCACCGCTTCGTGACAGGTTCGGAGTAGTGAATCGTTTGGAGTTCTATACCGAAGAAGAGCTGACAACTATTATTATAAGATCTGCTAGAGTTTTGGAGGTAGAGATTGATGAAAGAGGTGCCTTAGAACTGGCAAAGCGCTCGCGGGGAACCCCCAGGCTTGCAAACCGCCTGCTGAAACGTGTCAGAGATTTTGCACAGGTAAAGTATGATGGCGTTATTACGGAAGCAGTTGCAAATTATGCTTTAGACCTGCTGGATGTGGATAGATACGGACTGGACCATGGAGACCGCGCGATTCTTCAAATTATGATTGAAAAGTTTCGGGGCGGTCCGGTGGGCTTAGATACGCTGGCAGCCTCGATTTCGGAGGATGCGGGTACTCTGGAGGATGTATATGAGCCATATCTTTTGAAGTGTGGATTTATCCAGAGGACTCCGAGAGGGCGCATAGTAACAGATCTTGCATACAGTCATCTGGGTATCCTGCCGCCCGCGTAAAAGAGGATGCGGGAAACTTGAAAAAAATGGTTGGTTTTTATTTGCAGATAGTTTATAATAGCAGATAAGAAATGTGAGGAGGATGCTATGAGTTCAGCAAAACATTTTACAGAAGTTTTAATCGGAGGAAAAGTTTATACTTTAAGCGGATTTGAGGGCGAGGAATATCTTCAGAAAGTATCTTCCTATCTGAACCATAAGATAACAGAATGCGCAAACAGTGAAGGATACAGAAAGCAGAGTGCAGATACGAGAAATGTACTTCTTGCGCTGAATATCGCCGATGATTACTTTAAAGCTAAAAAGCAGGGAGATTCGTTGGAAAGCGATATTGAACTGAAAGATAAAGAGATGTATGACTTAAAGCATGAACTGATTTCCGTACAGATTAAACTGGAGAACGCGGAAAAAGAACTTGCGAAGATGAAAGAGGAAAATAATGATCTTCAGATGCAGATTGTAAAACTGGAGACAGAAATGAAGAATCGTAGAAAGTAAAATGGTATGAGGGTGTCCCAAGAGTGGCTTTGGAAGGCTGCTTTTGATCCGCCCTCATTTTATGTAAAAGGAGCAATCATTGATAAAGAAAAAACAACAAAACAATCAAATTGAAATTCTGGCTCCGGCAGGCTCTTACGAGAGCTTCCTGGCAGCCATTCACGCAGGAGCCGATGCGGTGTATGCAGGCGGTCCACACTTTGGTGCAAGGGCATTTGCAGACAATTTTACAGTAGATAAATTGAAGGAAGCTATTGACTATGCGCATCTGCATGGCAGAAAATTGTATTTGACAGTTAATACGCTGCTGAAAAATCCTGAAATTGATACGCTGCATGATTATCTGGAGCCGTTGTATCTGCATGGTCTGGATGCTGTGATTGTACAGGATATAGGCGTTCTCAATCTGGTGCGTCGTGATTTTCCTGATATGGATATTCATGCAAGTACTCAGATGTCTGTTGCAAATGCAAAAGGAGCTTTATTTCTGAAAGCTCAAGGCGTGCAAAGAGTAGTTCCTGCAAGAGAATTATCTTTGGATGAAATCCGGGAATTATCGCATCAGACGGGTATGGAAGTGGAATGTTTTGTGCACGGAGCCCTTTGTTATTGTTATTCGGGACAATGTCTTTTAAGCAGCCTGATTGGAGGAAGAAGCGGTAATCGTGGGCAGTGTGCACAGCCATGCAGACTTCCGTATCAAGTAAATCACAGCAATAAAAAAGAATATGTGTTAAGTCCGAAAGATATCTGTACTTTGGATTATATTCCTGAGATGCTGGAAGCAGGAATTGATTCCTTTAAAATCGAAGGTCGGATGAAGCGGCCGGAATATGTGGCGGCAGTAACATCTATTTATCGAAAATATACGGATTTATATCTGGAAAATGGGAAAGAATCTTATCAGGTGGATCTGGAAGATAAAATGGCTCTGATGGACCTTTACAATCGGGGTGGTTTCAGTGGTGGATACTATAAAGAAAGAAACGGCAGAAATATGATTGCTATCAGCAGACCGAATCATGCAGGAGTACCGGCAGTCCGTGTCCTTTCACAAAAAGGAAGGGAAATTTCAGTTCAGGCATTAACAGAGATTCATAAAGGGGATTTACTGGAATTGACGGAACAAAGAGAAAATTATACTTTTGGAAAGGATATTCCAAAAGATGGGAAGACAGTTCTGATTGTCCCGAAAGGTGAGTACTATAAGAAAGATATGGTTCTCAATCGTATCCGGAATCAGAACTTACTGACAGAAATGGATGAACGGTTTTTGTCGGGAAAAACCCAGGAGAAAATATATGGGTCTTTGCGTATAGTTGTCGGAGAGCCGGCGATGCTGACTGTTTGTCTGGGAGAAAGCAGTGTATCTGTTTTTACGGAGCAGGATGTGCAAAAAGCACAGACACGGCCAATGGATGAAGTACGCATCAGAAAACAACTTTTAAAGACTGGAAACACAGAATTTACATTTGAGACGCTGGAGATTGACTTGGACGGCGATGTCTTTCTGCCGATGCAGCAGCTCAATGAACTGCGCAGAAGTGCACTGGAACGTCTGCAGGAGGAAGTATGCAGTCGTTTTCGCAGAGGAAAAAGAACAGAGTGGGAGAGAAAAGAGGCAGAGCTGACAATAGAAAAAGAGGACAAAGAGAGGATACCATATCTTAGTGTGCTGGTGGAAACCACAGAGCAGTTTGAAACTGCCCTGCATTATTCTGAAATCAGAAGAATTTATCTGGACAGCAATATACGGTTTCCTTTATTTCAGGATGAGCATATCCGGAAATTATGTGATACCGCATCGAAACAAGGATATGAACTTTTTCTCGCGATGCCGCATATTTTTCGGGAGGATGCGGTAAAACAGTTTGAGCAGTTTTATGACAGGTTTCTTTCTCTGGCAAGAGACGGAGTTCTT
>CASERA010000085.1 GCA_949290175.1 uncultured Ruminococcus sp. | reverse complement strand
TTCCATGTTTTGTAGGATTTGTCGCACTGGCTTCTCCAATTATGGTATTTTTGTACGGAGACTCCAGTTCCTCTCCAGCTATCATGATTGCATCAGGAGCAATTACGGTTGTATTATATAGTTCTTCCACAGTGACGAACTCTATCCTTCAGGGATTGGACAAAATGACTGTTCCTGCAAAGAATGCGGCCATCTCACTGGGCATCCATCTGATTGCAATTTTGCTTATGCTGATTGTATTTAAATGGGGGATTTACTCACTGGTATTCAGTAATATTGTTTTCAGTCTGTGTATGTGTATTTTGAATATGCAGGCGGTATACAAAGCGAGTGGATTTAAACAGGATTTCAAGACATGCTATATTAAGCCACTGATTGCAGCATTGATTATGGGGGTTACGGCATTTGGTATTAATAAATTGTTACTCCTTTTGATTCCTGGAAGATTTATGGCAAACGGTCTTTCGATTTTGATTGCTATGTTTGTTTATGCGATTTCTGTTGTAAGAGTCGGGACATTGTCAGAATCAGATATGCTGGCACTTCCTATGGGAGGCCGAATTTTGAAACTGTGTAAAAAATTTCATATTTTTCCACAAAGCAGCATAGATGATGATATTGAATATCTGGATTAATATGTAAAATACACAGACAATGAATATAATTTAAAAAAAAGCCAATACTGTATGAAAAAAGGAGTCGGTCTTTATGAGGACAAAATACCGTATTGGCTTTTTTGCGTTGTTATTTCTTCTAATCTGTCTGCTGGGAATTGGATATCAGGTCAGTTATCAATATGTAATGGACAGGCATCAGACAAATGCAGAGCAGAGAAAACAAGAAGAGACAGAAAGCATTCTGACAAAGGGCGATGCAGAAAAAAATGACGGTTATTATATTGCGGAACTACAGGGGTACATTGTGGTCTATCTTTCAGATCAGTCTACAATTTATGAGTTTACAGATATACCAATCCAGGAATTGCCGGATGACTTAAAAGCGGAGGTAAAAAAACAAAAATACGTAAAAACAGCGAAAGAGTTATACGCATTTCTTGAAAATTACTCCAGCTGATTTATAAATTCCCCAGTCTGACGGGGTAGACGCAGAAAGACAAATAGTGTAAGATAAGAGTGAATTTTGGGAAAGGATAAAGTTATGGATACACAAAAGGTAAATAGAATTAATGAACTATATAGAAAATCAAAAGCAGAAGGGCTGACCGAAGAGGAAAAGAAAGAGCAGAAGATCCTGCGGCAGGAATATATTGATGCTTTTAAAAGAAATCTCAGAAGTCAGCTCAATAATATTGATGTTGAAGAAAAAGACGGAACGATTGTAAATCTGGGTGAAAAATTTGGAAACAAAAAAGGAAATTAGGAATCTCATTTTAAAGAAGCGGGCACTGTTGACAGAAGAAGAACGTAAAAATGGCAGCAGTGTGATTACGGATAAGATTACTTCTCATCCCCTATTTGTATGGGCAGATGAGATATTCTGCTATGTTTCTTATGGAACAGAGGTTTCCACTCATGAATTAATTCGCCGCTCATGGGACACCGGGAAAAAAGTGGCAGTTCCTAAGGTACAGGGAAAGCATAAAATGAGCTTTTTTTACATAGATAGTTTTGAAAAACTCCATCCGGGAACTATGGGAATTTTAGAACCGGTTGAAGAAACGGAACCGGCAGACGAAAGCTTTGAAGTAGGAGTACAGACGGATACAAAGCGTCGTGTTCTCGTAATCATGCCGGGAACGGCGTTTGACAGACAAGGGAATCGAATTGGATATGGCGGAGGATTTTATGATGTGTATCTGAAGCAGCATCCGGATTATCAAAGGATTGCAGCCGCATTCCAGATACAAATAACAGATGAGATTCCGATAGAAGCACATGATATCCGCCCGGATTATGTGATAACAGAAAAGGAGTGTTATAAATGCTGACAGGTTTGCCGACAGATCCTATGCTTCTTCTAAGCGTGATCAATACAAAACTTCGGGATTATTATCCGTCTTTGGATGCACTTTGCGAAGATATGCAGGTTTCCAAAACTGCGCTGGTTGAGAAATTAGGAACAATTGATTATGAATATAACGAACAAAAAAATCAATTTGAATAAAGCGTTATCTAATTAAAAAATAACGAACGAAATAAAAGAGTATGTTATCATATACAGGAATATACAGTAAGAACTGAAGGAGAATATGGAATGAATTTTAATATTGACTTTGATAATATAGACATCACGGAAGCTGAACCTGTTCAAGAACCGGAACGTCAGTATTATTTTATTGCAAAAGCGAGAAAATATGTAAAGAAAATAGAAGAAGAAATTGGTCGTTCCCTGACATTCTGTGTGACGACCTTTGGGTGTCAGATGAATGCAAGGGATTCCGAAAAACTGACAGGAATTCTGGAACAGATTGGCTATGTAGAAGAGCCGGAAGAAGAAAAGGCGGATCTTGTAATTTATAATACATGTACCGTTCGTGAAAATGCGAACCAGAGAGTTTACGGACGTTTGGGACAGCTGAACCGTGCAAAGAAAAAGAATCCACATATGATGATTGGTTTATGCGGATGTATGATGCAGGAACCGGAAGTAGTAGAGAAATTGAAAAAGAGCTATCGTTTTATCGATTTAGTTTTTGGTACACATAATATTTTTAAATTTGCAGAATTGCTTGTAACAAGAATGGAATCCGAACGTATGGTGATTGATATCTGGAAAGATACGGATAAGATTGTGGAAGACTTGCCAAGCGAGCGCAAATATTCTTTTAAATCCGGAGTGAATATTATGTTCGGATGTAACAATTTCTGCAGTTATTGTATTGTTCCATATGTGCGTGGTCGTGAGAGAAGCCGAAATCCAAGAGATATCATTCGGGAAATTGAACATCTTGTGGCAGATGGTGTAGTAGAAGTTATGTTACTGGGACAAAATGTTAACTCGTACGGGAAAAGCTTGGATGAACCGATGTCTTTTGCGCAGCTTTTAAGAGAAATTGAGAAGATTGAAGGATTGGAACGCATTCGCTTTATGACTTCTCATCCAAAGGATCTTTCCGATGAGTTGATTGAAGTGATGGGAGAGTCTAAAAAAATCTGTAAACATCTCCACCTTCCGGTACAAGCGGGAAGTAACCGAATCCTGGAGAAAATGAACCGCCGGTATACAAAAGAGCATTATCTGGAGTTGGTAGATAAGATTAGAAAAGCAGTACCGGATATTTCCCTTACTACGGATATTATTGTTGGTTTCCCAGGAGAAACAGAGGAGGATTTCCAAGAAACGTTGGATGTTGTCCGTAAAGTCCGTTATGACAGTGCCTTTACCTTCATCTATTCCAAACGGACGGGGACTCCGGCTGCCGTCATGGAACAGCAGATTTCTGAAGAGGTTGTCAAAGACCGGTTTGACCGCCTTTTAAAAGAGGTACATACAATTTCAGAAGAAGTATGCGGTGTCTATACAGATACAATTCAGAATGTGCTGGTGGAATCTATAAATGACCACGATGCTTCTCTTGTAACCGGAAGAATGAGCAATAATCTGCTTGTACATTTTCCGGGAGATAAAACTTTAATCGGTAAACTGGTTGATGTAAAGCTTCATACCTGTAAAGGATTTTACTACCTTGGTGAAATGGTATAGAATTCCAACTATAATTTAGAACAGAACGCCCAAACTATCTGTATGGAATCCTAAAAGAAGTATGTGGATTCCGTTACAGGCAGGGAGGGCACTTTTTGTGAAAAAATTAAGTGAATATTTATTTCTGTGGACATTAGGCGGAAGTATTTATTATACATTTGAAATTGTGTTTCGGGGATTTTCCCATTGGTCCATGTTTGTGTTGGGAGGAATCTGTCTTCTGTTTTGTGCACAGCAAGGAATTTGGACCGGATGGAAGGAACCGCTTTGGAAGCAGATTATCTGGTGTACAGTGTTTGTAACCGCATGTGAATTCATGACCGGGATCATCGTAAATAAATGGCTGCGCTGGAGTGTGTGGGATTATTCCGATCAACCTTTCCAGCTGTTTGGGCAGATCTGCCTCCCATTTATGATTATATTTTCTGGACTTTGTGCCATAGGGATTTTGTTAAGCGGTTATCTGCTGTATTGGATGTATGGAGAGGAAAAACCACATTTTCACGTACTTAGTGATTAAAGATTTTTATTACGGCACGTTGAACTGATTTTGTAAAAATGCTATAATGGCAAAGAAAAAGTTCAGGAATCCTGAATAAACAAGAAATAGAAAGAAAAACAATATACACAAAGGAGAAATGCGTGTGGCGGAATTAACCCCTATGATGCAGCAGTATGTGGAAACGAAGAAACAATATCCGGACTGCATCTTATTTTATAGATTAGGCGACTTTTATGAAATGTTTTTTGAGGATGCATTGACTGCATCAAAGGAACTGGAGATTACGCTGACGGGAAAGAACTGCGGACAGGAAGAACGTGCACCAATGTGTGGCGTTCCCTATCATGCAGTAGAAAGTTACTTGAATAAATTGGTTTCCAAAGGATACAAAGTAGCAATCTGTGAGCAGGTAGAAGACCCGAAAACAACAAAAGGAATTGTAAAGCGTGAAGTGGTACGGATTGTGACACCGGGAACAAATCTGGATACGCAGGCACTGGATGAAACAAAAAATAACTATATTATGTGTATCGTTTATATTGCTGACCGCTACGGACTGGCAATTGCAGACGTAACAACAGGTGACTATTTTGTAACCGAGATTCCGGATAGTTTGAAACTTTTGGATGAAATCTACCGGTTTATGCCGTCTGAAATTATCTGCAACGAATCTTATTATATGAGCGGCATGGATTTGGAAGATTTAAAGGGAAGACTCGGGATTACGATATATTCTTTAGATGCATGGTATTTTGATGACGGAATCTGCCGCCAGAAGCTTCTGGAACATTTTAAAGTTTCTTCTTTTGCGGGTCTGGGCCTTGGAGATTATGACTGTGGTATTATCAGTGCAGGCGCATTGCTGCAATATTTGTATGAAACGCAGAAAAACTCTTTGGCACATCTGACACATATCACACCATATACAACCGGAAAATATATGATGCTGGACAGTTCGACGAGGCGGAACCTGGAATTATGCGAAACTCTGAGAGAAAAGCAAAAAAGAGGTTCTTTGCTTTGGGTGTTAGATAAGACCAAAACGGCTATGGGAGCCCGTACTCTGCGTAAATATATAGAACAGCCACTGATTGAAAAGACGGAGATTGTTCGTCGTCTGGATGCAGTGGAAGAACTAAAAAATCAAGCGATTTGCAGGGAAGAAATCAGGGAGTATCTGACTCCCGTTTATGATTTAGAGAGGCTGATTACAAAGATTACTTATGGCTCTGCGAATCCCAGAGATTTAATGGCATTCGGCAGTTCTCTGGAGATGCTTCCTCCCATTCGATGTATTATGGAAGATTTTGGGTCCCCGCTTCTGAAAGAAACGATGGAAGGTTTGGACCCATTGGAAGATATTTCTTCTTTAATTAAAGCAGCAATTACGGAAGAGCCGCCTCTTGCGATGAAAGAGGGCGGTATTATTCGTGATGGATACAGTGAAGAAGTGGATGCCCTGCGGCGTGCAAAGTCCGAAGGGAAGGACTGGCTGGCAAAGCTGGAGGCACAAGAGCGGGAAAAGACCGGAATAAAAAACCTGAAAATCAAATATAACAAAGTATTTGGCTACTATCTGGAAGTGACCAATTCATTCAAAGGCTTGGTTCCGGATTATTATACGAGAAAACAGACTCTGGCAAATGCAGAGAGATACATCATCCCGGAATTAAAAGAACTGGAGGATATGATTCTCGGGGCAGAAGATAAATTGTATGCCATGGAATATGATTTATATTGTGAGGTAAGAAATCATATTGCATTACAGGTAGAACGAATTCAGGCTACTGCGAAGGCAGTGGCAAAACTGGATGTTATGGCTTCGCTTGCACTGGTTGCGGAAAGAAACAATTATGTTCGGCCTAAAATTAATGAACAGGGTGTAATTGATATTAAGGACGGGCGCCATCCAGTTGTTGAAAAAATGATACCAAACGATATGTTTATCTCAAACGATACATATCTAAATGATAAAAAACAGAGAATTTCTATTATTACAGGCCCTAATATGGCCGGGAAATCTACTTACATGAGACAGGCAGCCTTAATTGTACTGATGGCACAACTGGGTTCATTTATACCCGCATCCAGTGCGAATATCGGCTTGGTAGACCGCATTTTCACCCGGGTTGGAGCTTCTGATGATCTGGCATCGGGACAGAGTACGTTTATGGTTGAAATGACAGAAGTTGCAAATATTTTACGGAATGCCACTTCCAGAAGTCTTCTGATT
>CASERA010000084.1 GCA_949290175.1 uncultured Ruminococcus sp. | reverse complement strand
CCCATCGTTCTGTTCTGCCGGATTTTTGTAAGATAATTTCCTATCAAAATAAACATCAGTCCGAAGCCCAGATACATAAATACCGGCATAATCCAAACCACCAGATTTAAAGACTTTCTGCCCTGAGGCCTTTTTCTCCAGTCGGCAAAGGTAACAAGCAGACAGAACCAGTGGACTGCCCAACCTGCTTACTTGCGAGATGAAAACTATTCAGAAAAAAGTAAGAGCAGGGAATAAATTACCATACTCTGCGAAACAGAAGACAACCGCTACAATCCCAGTATTTTCAAGAACTGTAGCGGTTTTTACTAACATAAACTGTCAAAGACGGGATTATACCGTAAAACCTGCACCAAACAGTTTCTCATGGATTAAAGAATTTACATCTCCAGTTCCTCTAAATGTCTTTCCTGAACCATACGCTTACAAGAAAGATACGTTGCAAGGAAATATCCTCCATAAACAATCAAGAATAAAACTATTGTAAAACCCATATTAGTAGCGATGTGCATATTCATAAAATCCTCAACAACCGCCATAATCTTTACAATACCAAATGCAGAAAAGATACTTGCAACCATAAGAGGAGCTATAAAAAACACACCAATCTGTTTGAACAATGCACTATACAACAATTTTCCATCTGTACCTAATTTCTGCAACAAACCATAACGATAGCTATTGTCTGCAGTTTCTGTCAACTGCTTTAAAGACAACAAAGCTGCACAAATCAGTAAAAATACCAGACCGATATAACTGCAAAGGAAAACCCATATAGCACTTGCGCCATAGAACATGCTATTTAGCATATTTTTTTCTGTGTAACGATAGCCATATGTTTCCCATTCAAGACCAATTGGAGTCATTTTTTGCAATACTTCATCAGAATCCGTATCTGCCTTATACTGTACCAGCAACACATTTTGTGCTTTTATCATGGGACTGGCTATCTGATCTGATACAATCAGAGTTCCACGATCATTATTTCCAACTGAAGTCATCCAATAAGTTTCCTGCAAAACTTCTGTAGATGCAGCTTGCAATGTTCTCCCATTCAGCATAATTGATGAGTGATTTTGTAAAAATGCTTCAATATATTGGAAAGTCCCTTTGTAGTTACAATTCAAGAGGAATTCATTCTCCTTTAGCTGGATGTTCTCTTTTCCCTGCATAGACATGGCTTTATTAAAATCTGAAACTGATACCACTGCTACGCACATTTCGGGTATACCCTGATCAATAGGCCACAAATCAACATTCTGTCCCTCAAACAAATCCCCATAGGTCAATTCAGTTTCATAAATACTAATCTGCTCCATTTTTTGAGCAATGTTCTCCATATTTACATCTTTTGTTTTTAACCAGGCAGCAATATCCGTATCTCCAGCAATATCAATTTCTGATACTACATTTATATCATAAGGAAGCGCAGCTTTAGAAGTCTCATTCATAGTCATCGCTGTACTGACACCAACGGAAATTCCACACACCGCAACCACTAAAAGCCCGCAAACCACAGACATAGACATAAAATTTGTATGAATTTTGCTTCCAATTTGACGGGTTAAAAATGTATTTAATCCTTTGAGGTATATCCTCTTATTAGCTTGAATAACAGAAATCAAAACAGCAGATCCGGAATAGAAAAATAATGCCGTTCCAACGGACAATAATATTACCGCTAATTGAAACCAATAATTGTCACGGCGCGGCATAATACCATATCGGTTAATGATAAAACCAGATGCCATTATAAGGATGAAGGAAACAGCAAGCAGGAGAATTTGTATAATCTTATTTGTAAGGGATAAACCTTCATTTTTCCTGTTGGCTGTTAACAAATCAATCAATTTTACACTGGCTATTGTTCGTATGTTAAACAGCATAACAATGATGAAAATAACAAGAAAGCAGATGATAGTCATTTTTAGTGCATCAATGGAAAGCACTATTTGAAATTCTTCAAGGTCAATCGCAAATAATCGCAACGACAAAAGAGACAATCCTTGCGAAAGTACTAATCCGAAAATAAAGCCACTCAACAAGGAAAGTATACCAATGCACAAGGTCTCCCCGGCAAAGATACCGGATATTTTTCTTTTCTCCATGCCAAGTAAAATGTAAATACCCAACTCTTTTTTACGCCTTTTCAGTAAAAACTGATTTGCGTATAGAATCAAAAAAGCAAGTACAACAGCAATAATAATAGATAATGCCGAGGTCAAAATTCCCATCTGTTCAGAGAGTAACTGTTTTGTTGCATCCAAATCATTCAAGGCTGGTTGTGATTGAATAGAATTAAATGAATAGAATAAGCCGACAGAAATAGTCAGTGTCAGGTAATAAATTACATAGTCCTGAATATTCTTTTTCACATTTCTAAGAATCAACTTAATCGAGGTCATTCTGTTCACCTCCTAGTACGGAGACAACTTCCATAATTTCTTTAAAAAACTCTTTGCGTGGTTTATGTCCCCGGAGAATCTGATTAAAAATCTTGCCATCCTTGATAAACAGAATACGACGGCAATAACTGGCTGTAAAAGCATCGTGTGTCACCATCAGAATAGTTGCAGATAGTTTTTGGTTCAATTCTTCCAACATAGCAAGTAGCCTTTCCGAAGAACGGGAATCCAATGCCCCCGTAGGCTCATCAGCAAGGACAATAGCCGGATTCGTAACCATTGCACGAGCTGCTGCTACACGTTGCTGCTGACCGCCAGACATTTGG
>CASERA010000083.1 GCA_949290175.1 uncultured Ruminococcus sp. | reverse complement strand
CAAAATTCCAATCACCGCAAGAATTCCAGCCACAATCAGAGTTGGGAAACGCTCTACCAAACCGGTCTGGAAATATTCCATCAAAACCGGAACAAATAAAACAACGGCAATTACATCAAAAATCAAAGAAAAGAATGTAAAAAATGCCATCGGTCTGTAATCCCGGAATAAATTTGCTATCGTCTTGAGCACTTTAAATCCGTCACTGAACGTATTGAGTTTGGATTCGCTTCCTTCCGGCCGGTCACGGTATGTAACCGGAATCTCTTCCAACAGAAAATTCTTGTCCAATGCATGAATTGTCATCTCGGTTTCAATCTCAAACCCTTTGGAAAGTACCGGAAAACTCTTTACAAACAAACGGCTGAACGCCCTGTATCCTGTCATAATATCTTTCACATTACTGTGGAAGAACTTGTTGATCAGTCCTCTGACCATTTTATTGCCCAAATTGTGGAACGGACGTTTATTCTCCGTAAAATAGGTGGAAGAAAGTCTGTCTCCGATTACCATATCCACACCCTTATTTAAAACCAGATCCACCATCTGTCTTGCATTCTCTGCCGGATAGGTATCATCTCCATCAATCATCAAATAGCAGTCTGCCTCAATATCTCTGAACATACTGCGGATTACGTTGCCTTTTCCCTGTCTGTATTCGTAACGTACTTCTGCTCCGGCAGCTCTTGCTATCTCGTCTGTACCGTCAGTGGAATTGTTATCATACACATAAATCACTGCTTCAGGCAACGCTTTTTTATAATCCTCAATTACTTTTTTTATCGTTACACTTTCGTTGTAACATGGTATTAAAACTGCAATACTGCTCATTTTATTCTCCTTCATTGTTTATAGAATCTATTCTATAAATTTTATACGAATCAATCTGAGAAATCAAGACTGCTTTGCATTCATCGCTTGTCAGGGTTTCCAAATCATTTTGTGTCAATATATATTCTACATCCAGTGTCTGCATGTCTTCCAGTGTCAGTTCTACTTTAATCTGATCTGCCTGGCTTGCACTGAATACAGGATCTCCCTCCTGTTTTAACTGCATAAAAATCTGAGAATACCTGTTATAATATTTCTGATATTTCTTTTTCGGATCCAACTTTTCCCAGCGCTCCAAATCCGGATAGGTATTGGTGGAATTGATGGTTGGTGCACCGACCATGATTGGACCGTTATTGTGCGGCATTCCCATTCCTTCTACCGCCCACAGTGCTTTCGGATCTTCCTCATGTATTTTCTTTACTTCCTGAAGTACCGGAATTTCATATACATTATCAATCCCGCTTCGAACCGGATTTACCAGTGCACCACATAAAAACATGGCTGCACAAAGAGTCAACGCTAAGACTGTACTTTCACCTTTGCCCGGATATCGGAACAGACAGTAAAATAATACAACACAGAGTCCCAGCATGGCTGCCGCAAAATTCACGGTAAAATATTCCGGATTTGCGCTGTAACACATCACGGAAGTTAAAATTCCCATAGAAACTGCTCCTCCGGCTGCCCATTTTATGGAACACGGCTTTTTCATCAATCCTAATGCACGGAATAATATGATGATTCCCGCCCATTGCAGGATAACAAATGTTCTGCCTGAAGGTGAGTACGAAAGAAAAGTAATCTGTGCTAATATTTTGGGAAATCCTGCCACGCAGTAGATTCCCAGTAGCAGACTCACAACTGCCAGCACCGCAATCAGTTTATCCTTTACCTTCCTGCCAAACCAAAGTACGGCCGGAAGGATGCAGCTGATTGGAAACAGCGAAAAGAATTGAGAATCTTCCACTACACTGGAAGTAATTCCTCCTTCTCCAAACATTGGAAACCAGATATTTCCAATCCACAAAAATAGATCACTCCATGTAACAGAGCCACCCTTAGAAATTCTTTTTCCTGGATATGCTGTATTAAACATGGTTTCTATGGTCTCCCTGGAGCGATAAAAAATGGCCCCCATCAGACCTGCGAAAATTACTGCTGCTACAAGAATGATAAGCCAGTCACGCTTTTTCATCCTGCATTCTTTATAGTTTTCCCAAATACTCCAGACAATGCCTGCCAGAAGCAAGTAAAACACGGGAACCTGCCATGCTGGATACATCGTCAGAATGAATCCGCCTCCGCACAGCATCACTCCGGCAATACACAAAAGCCGAATCCACATTGTACTGCGTTTCATATATATTGTCAGCAGTACTATGGACATCTGTGAAAATATCAACATTTCCACCAGTCCATTGATGGCAAACCACCATTGAACCACCGGTGCCCATAATATCATAAGTGCATAAAGCACAGACAATCCTTTTCTCTTTTTTGTAATCAGCATTCCAAATTCAAAAGATGCCATAAATAATGCAATAAATCTTCCACACCAGAAAAAAGCAAGTCCTTTTCCCGGCGAAAGAAACAGATAGCCCAGGTAAAACGGTCTGAAAATCACAGGCCAATCTGCCACAGGCTGCCCATATACCAGAAATACATCGGTTAAAGTTCCTCGAACGGTTTCGCTAAAATATGGAAAAGCTCCTGATGCATTCTGATATTGGGACAACATCATCGGAGTCAGAACCGCCCATTCATCACTTCGTATTCCTCTGGACTGTCCTAAGAGAACCCCCGTATCATCTGAACCAAGGAATCCGCTCATATGCTGAATCGAGGAGCCGTTGATTTCAAATACAATACAAAGGATAAATACCGCTCCTGCTGCCAGATAACGGTATTTATATAAATATTTTCCTATTTTGTCTCCCTTGTACATCCACAAAAGACCGAATACAGAAAACACAACTCCCAGCGCAATACACGGTATCGTAGCCAACTGCTGCAGAGCCGTATCCAGCATATCGGTTTCCAGATAGTCACTCCCTACCTTCTCCACATAGAAGATATAGGTATAAACCATGACAGCAAAAAACATACCGACTGCTACAACTCCTGCTGCCTTTATTCCTTCATACCCTTTTTGTTTTATACTATTTCTCATACTTACCTTTTCTTATCCTAATCGGAATGGACCATATTCAATCGGGAAATTTTTATTATAATACGGGTCACCTTTTTTCAAAAGTTCTCCCCAATATTTCTGGAATAATGCGATTTCACCTTGAAAACGTTTGATTTTTTCCGGAGTATCCTCATATCCCCTGGATTTGGATTCGTAATGATGCCAGAGTGAATGTGCATTATAAACTACCAGCTTTCCTGTTTCTCTGACTTTCAAACAGAAATCCACATCATTTAATCCTACTTTGAATTCTTCTCTGAATCCACCTACTTCTTCGAAAACCTTTCGGTCAACCATCATACACGCTGCTGTCACCGCACTATAATTACAGTTAATTCTAGGTCTGACCATATAGCCATAATCATCTTTATCAATACCTGTAAACACATGGCCTGCAAATCCGCCGAATCCAAGTACAATTCCCGCATGCTGCACGGTGTCATCCTCATAGAGCAGTTTTGCTCCTACGATTCCGACATCTTCTCTCATACAGCAGCCCAACAACTCACTGATGGCAGTTTCGTTGATTACCTCTGTATCGTTATTTAAGAACAGAAGATATTCGCCTTTGGCAAATCCAACACCAAAGTTATTGATTGCCGAATAATTAAATTCATGTTCCCACGTCACTACTTTGACATTATCATGCTGCTTCTGAATTTCTTCATAGTATTCAAAAGTCTTTTTCTCTTCACTGTTATTTTCGATAATGATAATTTCGAAATTCTGATATGAATTTTTCTCAAAAAGTGATTGTATACATGTATCCAAGTCTGCAACATGATCCTTATTTGGAATAATCACTGATACCAGCGGATTTCCCGGTGTTTCATAAATCACATGATACATACCCCAGCATGGCATAATTTCTACTTTTGCCTGAATTCCTGTTCTTTCAAAGTGCCCTTCAATTGCCTTGCGTCCGGCTTCATATGCATACATTTTACTTGCAGGATTTTCTGCTACCGAACCTCCATGCATTCTCCAGTGATATAAAATCATGGGGATATGCTTAATGCTTTCTGCATTTTCGATACAACGGAACATCAGGTCATAATCCTGTGAACCATCATATTCACTGCGGAATCCTCCGATTTTATCCACAATACTCTTTTTCACGACAAAAAAGTGTGTGATATAATTGTGGGAATAGAATAAATCCGGACTCCAGTCTGGTTTAAAGTTCGGGTCCATATGTTCTGACAAATCTCCAGACACTTTATCTTCATCGGTATAGATAATATCATACTTCTCTTTCTGCAGTGCTTTTGTTACTTCATACAGAGCATTCGGTCCCAGAATATCATCATGATCAAAAAGCCCGATATATTCTCCGGTTGCCAGTTCAAGTGCTCCATTTGTATTGCCTGCAATTCCAAAATTCTTTTCCAGAATCTGATATTTGATTCGAGGGTCTTTTTCTGCATATTCTGCCAGCACTGCTTCCAGCTGCGGATTTCCCTCGCTTCCGTCTCCAATACACAATTCCCAGTTTGGATATGTCTGAGCCGTTACGGAATCTATCATTTCCCTTAAAAACTGTATCGGAGTATTGTATGTCGGCACAATAATACTATATTTAGGATTGTATTCAAATTTATAAGCTCTCTGACGGCTTAATTCTTCTTCCGTAACCTTGTGATGCTCATACCATTCGCTGTATGGCATTCCGTTCACATGAACACCTTTTTTCAGACGACGGATCAGTTTTCTGGGACCGTTCTTTTTCAGGTATACACAACCTTTGATGATATTTTCTCCATTGAAATTCTTTATAATGGTCTTTACTGTTCCAATCTGAGACATTCTCCGGTTCATCCGTTCTACTTCTGCATAAACTAATTTCTTTCTGACAGAATTATCACCATCACGGATGATAAAAGTATATTCTTGATTTTCATCTCCTAAGAATTCCATAGAGAATCCACAATACTTATTTTCTTTCTTTATCATTCCCAGACGATATAAATCATCTCTATTGATAATCCGGAATGTATGTTTCATTTCATTCCCTGCTGAATCCAGAATCTGATACTCTACTTCTGCACTGCTCTTCTTTTCTGAAAAAGCCCATCCGCCTATCTCATACTTGATGCCAGCACTTGTCTTGTCAGCACGTATATGTTCCAGATGGTAACTGATGCTTTTGCTGTCTGTAATTTTACGGATTTTTGCTTCATTTAATGATACAATCTTTTTTTCGCCCTCTTTGCTGCATGCAAACAGTTCTAATGTCTTTGGTTCTTCCAAATAATTCATCGGGACTTTAATGGAAAATCCGCAGGAGAGCGGAGGGTGATATTTCACCATTTTCTCCGTTACATCTTTTCTTGAAATTTCTTTTTTTTCAAACTCCCTGTTTATTCCGTCTACTTTCACTTTATAAGTGACAGGATCCCCGGCTGTTGAGAAACACCAGCCGCTAATTAAAAAACATGTTTCACTGCTTAACTTCTTAAATCTCATTGTATCAATATATAACTTAAAACTCATAGTTTTCCTCCAAATCACTGCCGATTATTTAAAAATTCTGGTCAGGAATCTTATAAAAAATACGAGATATGCAATCAGTCCCAGAAGTACAACAAATGTCTCCACATTGAAATAGTGAATCTGTTCTTTCAATACAAGCACTTGTTCTGATTCTTCTCCATTTACAGATAGCTTTCCATCTTCTTTGCTGTTTTTCTCTGTTTTCATCAAAGTAATTCCATGCTCGGAATCTATCTGCTCTGTTTGGATCGTCAGAAGATATTCTTTTCCTTTGCTGTCGTCTATTTTTGCAAATTCCAGTACACTGTTTCTGGAATTGTCGATTGCTTCCGCTTCCAACTGTCCCTGGGCAGCGATTTTTCCACTTTGTGTTTCTTCCAGCTTCCAGCTGTAACGTCCTTCGCATTCCTGTCCCAGATTACTGACTTTCAATTCAATTGCATGAAGCCCGTTCTGAGAACACAAAAATGTCTGCTCGACTTTTGAGCCTTCAATCAGCTCACCGACATTTTCGTAAAGCGTACTGTCTATATTGCTGTCATAAATCTCTACCGGCCATGTTCTGAAAGAATAAATTCCGGCAAACAGCAATCCCACTAATGCCACGATTATATATTTTATCTTTTTCATTGACCTTGTATCCTCATTTCTCTGTTATGCTTGATATGCCGCTTTATATTCCGGACAGATAACTTCTGTCGGTCCATCTTTTACAACATGTCCTTTTTCAATCCAGATTGCCCGTTTACAGAGCTTCTGTACCTGTTCAATACTGTGGGATACAAATAAAATGGAAGTGTCTTTGTCCATCATATTCTGAATACGCTTTTCACATTTTTCCTGAAAACGGAAATCTCCGACAGACAACACTTCATCCACAATTAAAAGATCCGGCTTTCCAATTGTTGCAATGGAAAATGCAAGTCTTGCCAACATACCGGAGGAAAAATTCTTAATCGGAACATTCATAAAATCCTTCAGCTCAGAAAATTCAACAATATCGTCATAATGCATTTTCATTTCCTGACGTCCGTATCCCAAAATCGCGCCATTCAGATATATATTCTCTTCCGCAGTCAAGTCAAAATCAAATCCGGCTCCTAATTCAATCAACGGAGCAATACTTCCATATACTGTCACTTTTCCTTTTGTTGGCTTCAGCACGCCGGCAATGGTCTTTAACAAGGTACTTTTTCCACACCCGTTCAAACCAATCAATGCAATTGATTCTCCTTTATTCATGGAAAAATTGATATCCTGAAGTGCCCAGAACTCATCATATTCAATCTTCCCTTTCAGCCTTTTTACAAGATAATCCTTCATGCTGTCAATTTTTTCAGACGAAAGATTGAACTTTATGGAAACATGCTCTACATCTACTATTTTTTGCTCCATCGGTTTCTCCTTACTCTATTATTTCTACAAATTCAAGATAAATTTATCCTGGTTTTTATAAAATACAATCAATCCAATCAGAAGAACAATTACCGATACTCCTATTGCTACAAGAAATGCCCCCGCTGACGGCATCATTCCGTAAATTACAAGATCACGGAACATATTCATAATGATTGTCAGCGGATTTATACTGACAATTGTGTAAACCAGTGAGCTTCCTTCCAGAAAAGACATCGGATAAATCACTGGACACAGGTATGTTAAGGCTGTAAGAAACACACTGTATAAGTGCATAATATCTCTGAATTTAACGGTTACTGTTGCCAAAATCAGCCCTACTCCCGTAGCAAGCAGAATCATACACAGAATCGGTATCACTCCCAGGAATAATGTGTAATGCAGTTCCATACGCATGAATACCATTACCAAAATCAAGGCAGAAAATGATGCCATAATATTAATTACACTGGATGCAATTCTCGCCAGTGTAAACAGATACTTTGGTATATATACTTTCTTAATCAAAGGAGCATTATTCAAAATAGAAGTCATTGCACTGGACGTTGACTCTGAAAAAAAGTTGTACATTACCTGTCCGCTCAGGATATAAACAGGATAATTCTCAACATTAAACCGAAGCAGATGGGAGAATACAACAGACAACACAATCATCATCATCAACGGATTCAATAAAGTCCAAAGCACTCCCAATACGGATTTTCTATATTTAATCTTTACATCCCGAATCACAAGTTCCCCCAACAATGGGCGAAACTTCTGAAAATTCTTAAGATACTGTACCATGTTCTGCTCCTCTTATTTATTTAACTCCTTAATTCCGCCCCATTTCTGATCTTTTTCAGAAATTGTGAGCTCCATACCTTCCGGAATCGGCCACTCAATCCCGATATCCGGATCATTCCATGCCAGCCCGCCTTCGTCATTAGGATGATAAAAATCCGTACATTTATACGCAAATTCCGCGCTGTCTGACAGCACGACAAAACCATGAGCAAAATTCTTTGGAATAAAGAACTGCTTTTTATTTTCTGCTGAAAGGAGTACTCCAAACCACTGTCCGTATGTCTTGGAGTCCTTTCTCAAATCAACTGCAACATCAAATACTTCCCCGCTTACAACGCGTACTAATTTATCCTGCGGATAATTAATCTGGAAATGCAGTCCTCTGAGAACACCTTTTTTGGAGCTGGACTGATTATCCTGCACGAATTCCATATCAATCCCCGCCTCTTTATAATCATTATAGTTATAAGTCTCCATAAAGTATCCTCTTTCATCACCAAATACTGTTGGAGTGATTACTTTCAGACCTTCAATTTCACATGTTTCTACTGTAATTTTACCCATATTAATTACCTCTTTCTTATTTCTGATCGATATATTTCCCATCAAGAACGTCTTTCAGATAGTGACCATACTGATTTTTCTGATACAGTTCACACGCCTTTCTTAACTGTTCTTTATCAATCCAGCCGTTATTATAAGCGATTTCTTCCAGACATGCAATTTTGCGGTTCTGATGTGTTTCTACAGTCTTTACAAAATTCGTAGCATCTACAAGTGACTCATGTGTTCCTGTGTCCAGCCATGTAAATCCCTGTCCAAGTAAAGTTACGTCCAGATTTCCTTTCTCCAGGTAAATTCTGTTCAAATCTGTAATTTCCAACTCTCCTCTTGCACTCGGACGAATCTGTTTTGCATATTCCACAACATGATTGTCATAAAAATACAGTCCTGTAACCGCATAATTGGATTTTGGCTGCGCCGGTTTTTCTTCCAGAGACACTGCTCTTCCTTCGCTGTTGAATTCTACGACACCGAAGCGCTCCGGATCATCCACATAATATCCGAATACAGTCGCACCATCTTCTTTCGCTGCAGCTGCTTTCAGTCGTTTTTCCAAACTATGTCCATGGAAAATATTGTCCCCGAGAATCATGGCACAGCTCTCTCCATCAATAAACTCTTCTCCCAAAAGGAATGCCTGTGCAAGTCCGTCTGGTGACGGCTGTACTTTATAGCTTAAATTGATTCCGAACTGGCTTCCGTCTTTTAATAATTCCTCAAATCTCGGTGTATCGTCCGGTGTAGAAATAATCAGAATATCGCGGATTCCCGCCTCCATCAGAATACTCAGCGGATAATATATCATCGGCTTGTCATAAATCGGCAGCAACTGCTTGCTGGTCACCTGTGTCAGCGGATACAATCTTGTTCCTGAACCCCCTGCTAAAATAATACCTTTCATTTTTGTTCCTCCTGATTTTCTCTTAACGCAAACTAGCAGTATCTTTCGATACTGCCTGTTTCATCTTATTTTTCTTTATACATTTCTTCGTAATATTTCTGATAATCTCCACTTGTAACATGCTCCATCCAGTCTTCATGCTCAAAGAACCATTTGATTGTCAGACGGATTCCGTCTTCAAACATCGTCTCAGGATACCAGCCGACCTCTTCTTTAATCTTGTCCGGTGCAATCGCATAACGTCTGTCATGTCCCTTGCGGTCTTCCACATATGTGATTAATTTTTCACTCACCAGTTCTTTTCTCGGATCCCCCTCCGGCAGCATTTCCTGAAGAGTATCCAGAATGATATGAATAATCTCAATGTTCTGTTTTTCGTTATGACCACCAATATTATATGTTTCAAACAGTCTTCCCTTTTCCTGCACCATGTCGATTCCTTTTGCATGATCTTCTACATACAGCCAGTCTCTGACGTTCTTTCCGTCTCCATAGACCGGAAGTTTTTTACCATGCAGGGCATTGTTGATAATCAGCGGAATCAGTTTTTCCGGAAACTGATATGGTCCATAGTTATTACTGCAGTTCGTAATATTTGCCGGGAATTTATAAGTATCCATATAAGATTTTACAAGCATATCGGAAGATGCTTTACTTGCGGAATATGGGCTATGTGGATCATAAGGAGTTGTCTCATAGAAATATTCTCCTTCTTCTTCCAGAGAGCCGTACACCTCGTCTGTGGATACATGCAGAAATTTTTTATCTTCCTTAAATGTTCCATCCGGCAGTTCCCATGCTGCTTTTGCCGCATTCAGCATTACCAGTGTCCCCAGTACATTGGTCTTTACAAACACATCCGGATTCTTAATGCTTCTGTCCACATGACTTTCTGCCGCAAAATGTACAACACGGTCAATGTCATTCTCCTCAAAAATTTTATTAATCGCATCTGCATCACAGATATCTGCTCTTACAAATGTGTAATTTTCTCTATCTTCTACACTCTTCAGATTCTCCAGGTTGCCGGCATATGTCAGTTTATCTACATTAATGATACGAATTTCATTGTCATATTTTTTAAACATGTAGTGAATATAGTTCGAACCAATAAAGCCAGCTCCGCCAGTTACTAAATATGTTCTCATAATTGTTCAACCTCCAATATATTCTCATGAATTATACCATTTTATCCCGTTGTTTGCAATATAGATACATTAGAATCACAATATAATCACAATTTAGTATTACCAAAAAGCGGAAATACCTCTTCCCTGCATCTGATTTCGCAATAGAATGTATTTCCGCTCTCTTTTCTACATATTATATTTTGTACAAAATCTTTGAATGATAGTAGCTGCCTCTGCACGACTGGTATTTTTCTGCGGATTTATTTTCCCCTGATCTCCTTGAATGATTCCATTTGCAACAGCCCAGGATACTGCTTCCTGTGCAAATCCGCTTACCTTTGATGCGTCCGGATAGCTCTTCCACGCATCTGAGCCAGTCCCTGCAACCTTTTTATATTGCAAATACCGGTACAACATCGTAACCATCTGCTCACGGGTAATCGAATCAGATGGACCGAACTGTCCGTTGTCATACCCGTGAACAACCTGGATATCATTCCGGCTCGCCCACATCACACCATTTGTGAAAAACTGTCCTGCCGAAACATCCGGGAATTTATTGCTGTATGATACTGATGGCTGACCTTCTATACGATACAGCATCGTCACAAAATGTGCACGGGATAACTCGACTCCTGTACCAAAATAATTAGAAGTCATTCCCGTCATAATTCCGCGGTCATATACATACTGCACTTCATCATACGGCCACGCTCCCTGAGGCACATCTGTAAAAAAGCTGTTCTGGATATGATTGATAATTCCTGCCGCATCTGCTTCTCCCAGTTGTTTTAAGAAGCTTTCACTCTGTAGTTTCTTTGCATCATCGGTATTATCCAGGAATGCATGTTCCACAATAATTCCAATCATACCATATGCTTTTGCCAGATTATTCGTTGTATAATAATCTTCCAGATTGCCTGCTGCATCTGTATCGCCGGTTGTACAATTTCTTATTTTTGCCCCCCGGTCCTTTAATCCCAAAGCTGAAAGCTGGGACAGAATTCTCTCCGCAAGATCCTGACCAGAGGCACTGATTGATGCATCATGGCTCTTATTCGGATAATAAACCTCTGCACCGGTTCCTCCACCGGTATTAAAATGGATATCTACAAAAATACTTGCACCTTTTGCCGCCGCATCAATCACTCTTTGATTCAGGCAATAGCCGGTGCTTGTCCCTGGATAGGCGCAATCAATTGAACTGCGGTCTAAATATACTGTAATCCCCTGTCTTTGCAGTGCTTCTTTACAGTACTGCGCAACTTTAAATGTCAGTTCTTCCTCTTTTAATCCATAATACCCTCTTGCTCCGGTATGAGTACTGTCATGTCCTGCACAAATCACAACAATCGGGCTGCCGCTTTTTGTACTTATTGCCCGGCTTTTT
>CASERA010000082.1 GCA_949290175.1 uncultured Ruminococcus sp. | reverse complement strand
TGACTGTATCCAGTCTGGCACAGGGGCATTATGGTTTAGGGCATCTGTGTATCGGACTGCCCACTGTGCTCGGAAGAAATGGGGCAGAAGATATGATTGAAATTGCATTAAATAATGAGGAGCTGCAAAAGCTGAAGATATCTGCACGACAGCTGCAGGAAGCATACGAATTGGTACGGTAAATATAAAGAGAGGGGAGTTGCAAATCTTCACGGGCAACTTCCTTTTTTTAAGATGATTGCCGATATTTAAAGTTAATTTAAAGTTCTTCTTATATACTGTAAAAGAAATTGAAAAATATAACAACAAGAAGGGATATGGAGAGTTTCTTTTTGTACGAAGATTGACGCTCTGCATAAAATCATTTATGATATTGTTACTGTAAATGAATTATGTAGGAGTGTCTTGAATGAATATATTAAATATAGAACACATCAGCAAAGTATTCGGTGAAAAAATTATTTTCGATGATGCATCATTTGGAATTCAGCAAGGAGATAAGATTGGAATTGTGGGCATCAATGGTACGGGAAAAACAACCTTGTTGAAAATGGCAGCAGGAATTGAAGTACCGGATGAAGGTCAGATTGTAAAGCAGAATGGTTTGAAAATTGCTTATCTGCCGCAGAATCCGGAATTCCCGGAGAAAGCAACGGTGATGTCTTATGCAATGGATGGTTCACCTGAAACGGACTGGATGGTACAGAGTAATTTAAATCAACTGGGGATTACAGAATATGATGCGTTGATTGAACATTTATCCGGTGGACAGAAACGAAGAGTGGCCATGGCAAAAACACTGGTATCCGATATTGATTTGTTACTTTTGGATGAGCCGACTAACCATTTGGACGGGGAAATGATTGCGTGGCTGGAAGGGTATCTGAAAGCATTTAAGGGAACAATTTTTATGGTAACTCATGACAGATATTTTCTGGATCAGGTGACTAATAAGATTCTCGAAATTAACCATGGAAAAATGTATAGTTATGAGGCAAATTATTCTAAATTTCTGGAATTAAAAGCCGAGAGAGAAGAGATGGAGCTGGCTTCTGAAAGAAAACGTCAGAGTATTCTGCGTATGGAAATAGAATGGGCGAAACGAGGATGCAGGGCAAGAAGTACGAAACAAAGAGCAAGGCTGGAAAGGCTGGAAGCATTGAAAAATGGAAGTGCTCCGGTAAAAGATCAGACCATTGAACTAGATTCTGTGGAAACGAGAATGGGTAAAAAAACAATAGAGCTTCACCATGTCAGTAAGAACTATGGAGAGAAGAAAATCCTGGATGATTTTAATTATATTGTACTGAGGAATCAAAGACTAGGTATTATCGGACCAAACGGGTGTGGAAAATCTACATTTATGAAAATTCTTGCGGGTCTTGTGCAGCCGGATTCCGGAACAGTTGAGGTTGGAGAAACCATCAAAATAGGATATTTTGCCCAGGAAGAGCAGGATATGGATGACAAGCAGCGGGTCATTGATTATGTAAAGGATATTGCAGAATATATCACTACAAGAGAAGGGAAAATCAGTGCATCCCAGATGTTGGAGCGCTTTTTATTTACTCCTGATATGCAGTATGCGCCAATTGGAAAATTATCTGGTGGTGAGAAGAGAAGACTGTATCTTTTGGGAGTTCTGGCTCAGAATATCAATTTGCTCTTACTGGATGAACCGGGGAATTCACTGGATATTCCAACGATGACGATTTTGGAAGATTATTTAAATTCCTTTCAGGGAATAGTCATTACAGTGTCTCATGATAGGTATTTTTTAGACAATGTGGTTGACCGGATTTTTGAATTTGATGGAAACGGGCATCTGCAGCAGTATGAGGGCGGCTATACAGACTATCTGGAAACAAAACAGAGACGGGAAGGCGATATTTCTGGAAAAAATAATTCTGGAAGAAAAAGTACACAAGAGAAAAAGGAAAGTTCCAGAGAATGGAAACAAAATCGTCCGGTAAAGTTGAAGTTCACATTCAAAGAACAAAGAGAATACGAGACAATCGATGAAGAGATTGCCGGTTTGGAAGAAAAAATTGAAAAACTGGATCAGGATATGATGAGACATGCGACGAATTCTGTAAAATTATCTGAATTATCACAAGAAAAGGAACAGGCAGAGGCAGAGTTAGAGGGAAAAATGGAGCGCTGGGTTTATCTGAATGATTTAGCCGAGAAGATAGAAGAACAGAAGAATATTCAATAAAACTGAGCATGATTCTTTGGATTTATGTTGCATTTTATTGACGGAAATCAGGGGCAGGCATATAATGGATAGGGCGAAAAGGGATGTCAATGAAGAACAAATGGACTTGGAGGAAAACATCATGAAAAAGCCAGTATTAGTAGTTATGGCGGCTGGAATGGGCAGCAGGTATGGGGGATTGAAACAGATGGATCCGGTTGATGAACAGGGTCATATTATCGTCGATTTTTCAGCCTATGATGCAAAGAGAGCCGGATTTGAAAAAGTAGTCTTCATTATCAGAAGAGAATATGAAAAAGAATTTAAGGAAAGCATTGGCAGCAGAATCAGCAGCTTTATGGATGTAGAGTATGTTTACCAGGAGCTGGAAAATCTGCCGGAAAAATTTTCTGTTCCAGAAGGAAGAATCAAACCATTTGGGACAGGCCATGCGGTTTTAAGCTGCAAAGACGGAGTTGATGGCCCATTTGTAGTCATTAATGCAGATGATTATTATGGACCAAATGCCTATAAGATGATTTATGATTATCTGGCAGAGGGAGACGATGGAGATAAATACCGTTATGCAATGGTTGGATATATGTTGTCCAATACCCTGACAGAGAATGGATATGTATCCAGAGGAGTTTGTGAGAGCGATGAGCATGGTTTCCTAACTAAAATTACAGAGCGCACACATATTGAAAAGACTCCTGATGGTGCTGCATATACAGAGGATAATGGAATGACCTGGGTGCCTATTTCAGAGGATACCACGGTATCTATGAATTTGTTCGGTTTTACGGCAAGTATGATGAAGGAACTGGAGCACAGATTCTCTGTATTCCTGGAAGAAAATCTGGAGAAGAATCCGATGAAGTGTGAGTACTTTTTGCCAGCAGTCGTAGGACAGCTGATTGACGAAGGAAAAGCAGATGTCAAAGTGCTGAAATCTATGGACAGATGGTATGGAGTTACATATAAAGAGGATAAAGCAACTGTGGTAAATGCAATCAGCAGAATGAAGGAAGAGGGGCTGTATCCGAAGTACTTGTGGAAGTAAAGGAAAGGGAAAGTCGAAAACAGAAAGGAGTTACGTTATGGCAATTTTGGTAGCAGGAGGAGCAGGTTATATCGGAAGTCACACATGCGTGGAGCTTCTGAACCGGGGATATGAGGTTGTGGTAATTGATAATCTGTACAATTCCAGTGAGACTGCACTGGAGCGTGTGCAGGAGATTACCGGAAAAACTTTGAAATTCTATAAAGGGGATATCCTAAACAGAGAAGATTTGGAGCCTGTTTTTGAAACGGAAGAAATTGAGGCGGTCATCAATTTTGCGGGGTTGAAAGCTGTTGGTGAATCGGTTGCAAAGCCATGGGAATATTATCATAATAATATTACAGGAACACTGATTCTTTGTGATGTGATGAGAAAACATGGATGCAAAAATATGATTTTTAGTTCTTCTGCAACTGTTTATGGAGATCCTGCAGAGATTCCGATTACAGAAAAATGCCCAAAAGGAGAGATTACAAATCCATATGGACGTACAAAGGGAATGTTGGAGCAGATTTTAACAGATTTACATACTGGAGATCCAGAGTGGAACGTTATGCTGCTTCGCTATTTTAATCCGATTGGAGCACATGAATCCGGGAAAATAGGAGAGGATCCGAAAGGAATCCCAAACAATCTGGTTCCTTATATTGCACAGGTTGCAGTCGGCAAACTGAAATGTCTGGGAGTGTTTGGTGATGATTATGATACTCCTGACGGAACAGGTGTCAGAGATTATATCCATGTAGTTGATTTGGCGGTCGGACATGTAAAAGCAATTGAAAAAATGAAGACGAGCAAAGGGGTTCATGTTTATAATCTGGGAACAGGAGTGGGTTACAGTGTTCTCGATGTTGTTAAGGCTTATGAAAAAGCATGTGGAAAAACCATTCCATATGAAATCAAAGCGCGGCGGCCGGGGGATATTGCAACATGTTATTGTGATGCATCCAAGGCAAAAGAAGAACTTGGCTGGGTTGCGGAAAGAGGAATTGAAGAAATGTGTGCAGATTCCTGGAGATGGCAGTCTATGAATCCGGATGGATATCGTTAAATAATAGAATGAATCAGGATGCGGGGGAGTTTCTCTGCATCCTGATTGCTTATGGAATAAGAAATAGTAGCGGATTTGTCCACCGTTCAGATTAAAAAAAGTCAAGATGAAATTAGAGAAATCTCTTGACAATAATGAGTGAAGTTGATAATATTATAAAAAAACAGAACGCACTCTGTTTTTTGAAAAATGGAAGCATAGGTGTTTCTGTTGAAAGAGAAAGTGGGGAAGTAGATGAGGAAACAGGTCTATTCATTATTGGTTGATAATAATCCGGGAGTCTTGAGCAGAATTGCAGGTTTGTTCAGCAGAAGGGGATATAGTATTGACAGTATTACAGCAGGTACGACGTCAGATCCGAGATTTACCAGAATTACAGTAGTTGCATCGGGAGATGAGCTTATTCTGTCGCAGATTGAGAATCAGGTTAGAAAATTAGAAGATGTCATAGAAATTAAGCTGTTAAAAGATGGAGAATCCGTATTCAGAGAACTGATTATGGTAAAGGTTAGTGCCAATGCTGCACAGAGAGGGGAAATCATTTCTGTTGCGGATATTTTCAGAGCTAAGATAGTGGATGTAGAAGAGGATTCTATGATTATTGAACTGACGGGAAATCAGCCAAAACTGGAAGGATTCTTAAATCTTTTGAAAGATTATAAGATTTTGGAACTGGCGAGAACGGGAATTACCGGATTGTCCAGAGGGAGTGAGGATGTTACGATCATTGAATAGTAATATCCGCTTGAATCGTGAAGGCTAAAGGCAGAGATGTCTTTAACTATAAAGAAATTAAAATCAGTATTATGTTGATGAAATGAAAATTTAGGAGGAATGTAAAATGGCAGCAAAACTTTATTATCAGGAAGATTGTAACCTTTCTATGTTAGAAGGAAAGACGATTGCAATTATTGGTTATGGAAGCCAGGGACATGCACATGCCCTTAACTTAAAAGAATCAGGATGTAATGTTATTATTGGGCTTTATGAAGGCAGTAGATCATGGGCAAAAGCAGAAGCACAGGGATTTGAAGTGTTCACAGCAGCAGAAGCAGCGAAAAAAGCGGATGTCATTATGATTCTGATTAACGATGAAAAACAGGCAGAGATGTACAAAAAAGATATTGAGCCAAACCTGGAAGAAGGAAACATGCTGATGTTTGCACATGGATTTGCAATTCATTTTGGACAGATTGTACCTCCTGCAAATGTAGATGTTACAATGATTGCTCCAAAAGCACCGGGACATACAGTAAGAAGCGAGTATCAGGCAGGAAAGGGAACACCATGTCTGGTAGCGGTACATCAGGATTATACAGGAAAAGCACTTGACAGAGCATTGGCATACGGACTTGGAATTGGTGGAGCGAGAGCAGGGGTTCTTGAAACAACATTCAGAACAGAAACTGAAACAGACCTCTTTGGAGAGCAGGCTGTACTCTGCGGTGGTGTATGTGCATTGATGCAGGCTGGATTTGAAACACTGGTAGAAGCAGGATATGATCCAAGAAATGCATATTTTGAATGTATCCATGAAATGAAGCTGATTGTAGACTTAATCTATCAGTCAGGATTTGCTGGAATGCGATATTCTATTTCCAATACAGCAGAATATGGTGATTATATCACAGGACCGAAGATTGTTACGGAAGATACAAAGAAAGCGATGAGACAAATTCTGAAAGACATTCAGGATGGAACATTTGCAAAAGACTTCCTGCTTGATATGTCACCGGCAGGTGGTCAGGCTCACTTCAGAGCAATGAGAAAGCTTGCAGCAGAACATCCGGCAGAAAAAGTAGGTGAAGAAGTAAGAAAACTCTACAGCTGGAGTGATGAAGATAAATTAATTAATAATTAATCGATATACATAGATTCTTTATAGTAGAACACAGGGAGCATTTTATTGACTTCCTGTGTTCTTTTATCAGGTCTGTTTTTCCTATATAGATTAGGGTGTCAAAAGGTCATTGGCTTTTGATATATTTGTACCTTGAAAACTTAACACGATATTCAAAATCAAAATGATATTTG
>CASERA010000081.1 GCA_949290175.1 uncultured Ruminococcus sp. | reverse complement strand
ATTAGTTACATTTGTAGAAAATGCTTGTGTGCATGGAATTGAAAGTAAGACGGCGCCCGGTTGGATTTTTGTAAGGGTATATCGTGAACGGGATGATTTGTGTCTGGAAATTGAAGATACGGGGAATGGAATGGAAGAAACGCAGATAAGTATACTTTTGGAAAAGATGAGGCATGCAAACTTAGACATGCTGAAGGATCAGGGGCGAGTTGGAATTTTGAATGCGTGTTTGCGTTTAAAAATGATTTCAAATGATGAGGTGTGTTTTGAGATAGAAGGAGAGAAGGGAATCGGGATGGTCGTACAGATAAAAATCCCTTTTTTCTATGTTTAAACGTCGTGAAAAGGAGAGGTTTATGCTGGATGTATTGTTGGTAGATGATGAGCCCTTTATATTACAGGGGCTAAAAATGTTGATTGACTGGGAACAGGAAGGTTTTCAAATTATCGGAACAGCAGCGAATGGAGAAGAAGCACTTGAAATTTTAAAGACCAGAGAAGTGGATTTGATTCTTGCAGATATCAGTATGCCAGAAATGAATGGATTAGAGTTGTTGGAGAGGATTCGGAAAAAACAGATTTCAAATACGTATTTTGCAATTTTAAGTGGGTATGCAGATTTTTCTTATGCACAGAAAGCAATCCGGTATGAATGTACGGATTATATCTTAAAACCCGTCAAACGAGAAGAACTGATAGGAGTTCTAAGGAAGGTTACTTCTATGAATAACAGTGTAATGAAGGAAACACAAAGTATACAAAAAATGGAGCAGGCATATCTTGCCAGGAATCTGATTGCTGTGATGAAAGGTAAATATGACAAGTTAAACCTGGAGTATGTAAAAACGCATCTGCATCTGTCAGAAGGTGTGCGGTATATAGAGATTCAATTGGATGGTATGGAGATGAACGAAGAGATTACAGATGAAGAAAAGCGAACCCATCAAAGGAAACTGTATCAGGCATGCCAGGAGTTTTTGGGGGAGGATGTAAGGCATTGTGTGTTTGATGTATCCAATCACGAAAAAATATATGATATTGGGTTAGTCTACTGTGACTATATGTCTGAAAAATGTGAGATGTCTGAAAAGGAATATTTGCAAAATTTTCTTTCCTATTTGAAAAGAATAGTTCACTTTCCAGTAGTAATTTTGGTTGGCAAAAAGGTTGCAGACATTAGTGGTATTGCAAAATCTTACAGCACAGCCTGCGTGCTAAGATCATTTCAAGGATTTAGGGCAAAAAAAGAAATTTATTACTATGAAGAAGAGGTACAGGTGACACATGGTGGGATTGTACTGTGCAAAAAGAGTTTGGATGTCCTTCTAAAAGCAATCGAACAAAACCGTCACATAGATATAAAGAAAAGCGTAGATTCTTTCTACAAAGAAATGAAACAGATGGGGGTTACAGGAGACACAATGAATTTGAATATCAATTATCTGTTATTTCAATTGATTCATTTGGCTTCCCAGCAGGATGATGATATCAATCAAGAAGAAATCCTGCGTTTTATCAGTGAAAGTGCTTTTGAAGAAGGAATTCTAAGGGGGAGTAAGACTCATTTATCACGGTTTGCCTGTGAATACGGAGATTATCTTGCACAGTTGAGAAAAAATGTTTCCAGAGGTGTTTTAGGAGAGGTGGAGAAGGAAATTCGGGAGAATTATGCAGAAAACCTAACTTTAAAAGCATTGGGTGAAAAGTATTTTTTAAATAGTGCATATTTGGGGCAGTTATTTCGGAAACAATATGGAAAGTCTTTTAAGGATTATTTGAATCAGTATCGTATGGAACAGGCGGCAAATCTCCTGCTTAGAACGGATGGAAAGATATATGAGATAGCAGAAGCGGTGGGATGCCATGATTTGGATTACTTTGTCAATCGTTTCATTGCAGTGAAGGGATGTACACCGACAAAATTCAGAAAGCAGGCACAAAGTACTCATGGCATATATTAGTGGAAAACAGGGTGAATTATAGAAATTTGAAAAGTTCTATAATTCACCCTGTTTTTACATATAGTCTCTCTCATTGTAATACATGAGTGCTGCGATATAATAGAAGTATCAAAACAAGGGAGGGAATTCACATGAAAAAGAAACAAATGGTAGGACTGCTGTTAACAGTTGTTATGAGTATGTCGGCATTGATTGGGTGTGGAAAAGAGGTTTCTCAAAGTGGGGAAGATGGAGAAATCAAAGAATTTACAGCCTTTTTCGCAGTGCCGGGTTCGGAGATTAATGATGATAACGAGATTCAGCAGAAGATTGCAGAGCTTACCGGTGTAAAGGTAAAGGAAACATGGCTGACAGGGCAGACTGCAAAAGAAGCGGTAGGAACTTTGATTGCAGGAGGAGAGTATCCGGATTTCATTGATGGGGGAGATGGAATGTCGCAGCTTTATGATGCAGGAGCGTTGGTACCGCTGGATGATTATATCGATAACTATCCGAATATTAAGGAGTTTTTTACAGAGGAAGAATGGGATAAACTGCGTCAGGAAGATGGTCATATTTATTGGATTCAGCAATTTGGAAATATTAAAGGAGAAGAAAAGACGGCAGTACATAACGATGAGGCATTTTGGATCCAGACACGGGTACTTGAGTGGGCAGGTTATCCAGAAGTAAGGACGATGGAGCAATACTTTGATTTGCTTGAAGCATATAACGAAGCTAATCCAACA
The DNA here is from genome assembly GCA_949290175.1 of uncultured Ruminococcus sp. Lineage (GTDB taxonomy): Bacteria > Bacillota > Clostridia > Lachnospirales > Lachnospiraceae > Mediterraneibacter. Next base: position 6,532 of record CASERA010000081.1, on the reverse strand, counting down.
ATGGAAGATGGAACGGCAAATATACCATACACGATTCTTTGTGAGGACTGGCGGTATTTTTGTTTGGAAAATGCACCACAGTTTTTGGATGGTTATCCGAATGATGGCTCTGTAATTGTAGACCCGGATGAATTGAAAATAATTGATTATAATACGACAGATACTGCAAAAAAATATTTCCAAAAATTGAATGAAGAGTATCAGAAAGGAATTGTAGATCCGGAATCATTTACGCAGACATATGACGAATATATTGCAAAACTTTCCACAGGACGCGTATTGGGAATGATTGATCAGTGGTGGAATTTTGCTTATAGTGTTAATGATGCTTTGAAACAACAAGGATTGGATGCTCAGGGATGTAACTATGTACCACTTCCAATCACAATTGATGAAAGCGTTCAGAATCAATGGCATAACTCAGGTGGAGTGTTGAATGTGGCGAGTGGTATTGCAATTACAACAAGTTGTAAAGATGTAGAAGGTGCATTGCAGTTTATCGATGATTTGTTAAGTCAGGAGATTCATGACCTTCGTATGTGGGGAATAGAAGGAGAAGATTATCTGGTGGATGAAGATGGTCTCTTTTACCGTACAGAGGAGCAAAGAGTACAGGCTTCTGACACTGCCTATAAAGCATCTCATAAATGTAGTTATTCTTACTTTCCGCAGTATAAAGGAACTAGTGACGATGGCATCAATGCTATGACAGCAGATGGGCAGGCAAATGAGTTTTTTGATGGTTTGAACGAAAAAGTGCAGGAGTGTCTGGCAGCATATGGATGTGAAACTTATGTAGATATGCTTGGAACGAATGAGTCACCAGGTTCATGGTATCCGATGTATTCTTATTCTAACAATATGACAACCAGTACAGAAGGTGGTACGGCTTGGGCGAAGATGGGAGAAATCAAACACGAATATCTTCCGAAGGTAGTCATGGCTTCTGATTTTGAAAGTGCATGGAAGGAATATATGGAAGTCTATGATGGATGTAATCCACAGGCATTTTTAGATGAAATGCAGGCAGAATTGGATCGGAGGATAGAAGAAGCGGCTAAGTATGAGTAAAAAGAGGTGTATATATGTCTTTAACAGCGAAAGCCAAAAAACAAAGACGCGGGAGTGAGCCAAAAACAAAGATTAGTTGGAAAGAAATCAAACGACAGAAAGTGCTTTTGATCTGGTCTGCAATCATCGTAGTTTACGGAGTTATCTTTTACTATCTCCCTTTGGGTGGATGGCTCATGGCGTTTCAAGATTATAAGCCCAGAGATGGACTGTTACATTCTGCCTTTGTAGGACTTGATAAATTTAAAGTGTTATTCGCAGATGCTACATTTCTGCGAGTGATTCGAAACACATTGGCAATGGGGATTATCAACTTGGCGTCTACCTTTATTATGGCAATTGTGTTTGCGATTCTTTTAAATGAAATCAAATCCAGAAGTGGAAAAAAAGTTGTACAGACAATTTCTTATTTACCACATTTTTTGTCCTGGATTATTGTTACGGGGATTTTGCATGATGCACTTTCAGGTACAGGAATTATAAATGAAGTGTTGGTGAAGTTGAACCTTTTAGAGCAGCCAATTGACTTCTTTGCGCATACAGAATATTTCTGGCCACTTGTGGCATTTGCAAATGTATGGAAAGAAACAGGATGGAATGCAATTATTTATCTGGCTGCGATTACTGCAATAGATCCGTCCCTTTATGAAGCGGCATCTATAGACGGAGCAGGCCGCTGGGCAAAAATAAAACATGTGACACTTCCGGGAATTAAGCCGACCATTATGATTTTGCTTTTAATGAATGTAGGAAATGTTTTGAATGCAGGATTTGAGATTCAATATCTTCTTGGAAATGGTCTTGTACAAAGCGTTTCACAGACGATTGATATCTATGTTTTGAAATGGGGCATTAGTCAAGGTGATTTTGCAATTGGTACAGCAGCCGGAATATTTAAGAGCCTGGTAAGTATTATCCTAATTGTAATTGCAAACCAGATTGCAAAGCATAATGGAGAAGAGCGGTTATTCTAGGGAGGGCGGCATGGAAAAAATAAAAATAAAGAAAAAAAAATCAACACCCGGAGATAAAGTATTCACGATTTGTAATACCATATTTATGATTTTATTTTTGCTGATTACATTGTATCCCATTATTAATACGGTTGCAATTTCATTCAATGATGGTACAGATGCACTTCGCGGAGGGATTTATCTATGGCCACGAAAATGGACGTTTAAAAACTATCTGACAGTGCTTCAAAAAGACAATCTTATGACAGGTGCATTCATTACAGTTGCACGTACAGTGATTGGTACATTTTCAGCATTGTTTGTAAACGCAATTCTGGCATTTATTGTCAGTAGAAAAAAATTCCTTTTTAGAAAGCAGTTGTCACTATTTTGGGTAATTACCATGTATGTGAATGGAGGAATGATTCCTACTTTTCTGTTATATAAGAATTTAGGTTTGACAAACAGTTTCTGGGTATACATCATTCCGGGAATGGTGAGTGCGTTCAATATGCTTGTAATCCGTACTTATATGAATGGGCTTCCAGATAGTTTGGAGGAATCGGCACAGTTGGATGGAGCGGGATATATGACGATATTTACGAAAATTATTTCACCGCTTTGCAAACCGGTTTATGCAACGGTTGCATTATTTGTTGCAGTAGGACAGTGGAACTCCTGGTTTGATGCAATGCTGTATAATCGTATGAGCTCTAATCTCACAACATTGCAGTATGAGCTTATGAAATTGTTGTCTTCCGTTACAAATCAAGGAAGCTCAATGGAAGCAATGAAAAATGCAGCAGGGGCAGTGACACCGACTTCGGTACGTGCAGCAGCAACAATTTTAACAATGCTGCCAATTATTTGTATTTATCCGTTCCTGCAGAAATATTTTGTTTCAGGTCTGACGATGGGAGGGGTAAAAGAATAGAATAGAAGGTTGATTAGAAGAAGGGTGTGGAACCAATGCCACACCCTTGCTTTGTTTCGCAAGAATTAGGAAATCAAAAGCAAAAATTCAGAGGTTATTGCAGGGAATTTTTGATATTATGATGAAAATTGAGCCCGTATCAAAATGAAAAATTTTCCTAGAATAAAGATTAAGTTTTAATAGGGATTGGGAGGTCAAAAATGGATAGAAGAAAAGCGACACAAAGAGCTTGGGAATTAGTAAATAAAATGACACTTGAGGAGAAAGCAAGCCAGCTCCGTTATGATGCACCGGCAATTCCTCGTTTAGGAATACCGGCATATAACTGGTGGAATGAGGCACTGCATGGGGTGGCAAGAGCGGGTGTGGCAACTAGTTTTCCGCAGGCAATAGGAATGGCAGCAGCATTTGACGTGGATTTGATAAAGGAAATTGGTGGTGCGATTGCAGAAGAAGGGCGTGCAAAATATAATGCCTATGTAAAGCATGGTGATAGGGACATTTACAAAGGGCTTACCTTTTGGTCTCCGAATGTGAATATTTTTAGAGATCCAAGATGGGGCAGAGGTCATGAAACTTACGGGGAGGATCCGTATTTGACAAGTCGTCTTGGCGTTGCTTATGTAAAAGGATTACAGGGAAATGGAGAAGTTATGAAGGCAGCAGCATGTGCGAAGCACTATGCAGTGCATTCAGGACCAGAAGCTGTACGACATGAATTTGATGCGAAAGCAACACAAAAAGATATGGAAGAGACCTATTTGCCAGCGTTTGAAGCATTGGTAAAAGAGGCAAAAGTAGAATCTGTGATGGGAGCATATAACCGTACGAATGGCGAGCCTTGTTGTGGAAGTAAAACTTTGATACAGGATAAGCTAAGAGGTGAATGGAAATTTGAGGGACATTTTGTATCAGACTGCTGGGCGATTCGTGATTTCCACGAAAATCATATGGTGACATATACGGCTAAGGAGTCCGCAGCAATGGCATTGAATGCAGGCTGTGATTTGAACTGTGGAAATACATATCTTCACATATTAAACGCGTTTCAACATGGATTGGTTACAGAGGAAGCGATTACGCAGGCAGCAGTACGCCTGTTTACCACAAGATATTTACTAGGGCTTTTTGATGGAAGTGAATATGATGCAATTGGGTATGATAAAGTGGAATGTCAGGAGCACCTTGCACTTGCACATAAAATCTCTCTGAAAAGTATCGTTATGTTAAAAAATGATGGTATTCTTCCTTTGGATAAGAAAAAGTTAAAAAATATAGGTGTTATCGGTCCAAATGCAAACAGCAGAGCCGCACTGGTTGGTAATTACCATGGAACATCTTCAGAATATATTACTGTTTTGGAAGGAATCCAGAGATATTTGGGAGAGGATGTAAGGGTACTTTATTCAGAGGGATGTGATTTATATAGGGAGAAGACAGAGGTGCTTGCATGGCCTTATGACCGTTTGAAAGAGGCTCAGATTGTGGCTGAAAACAGTGATGTAGTGATTCTTTGTCTGGGACTGGATGAAACATTAGAAGGAGAAGAAGGGGATACAGGAAACAGTTATGCGTCAGGTGACAAATCAGACCTTCAGATTCCACTTGCTCAGAGAAAACTGATGGAAGCCGTGGCACAGACGAAAAAACCTGTGGTTCTTTGTATGCTGGCAGGAAGTGATCTTGATATGAGTTATGCAGCAGAACATTTTGATGGAATCTTGCAGCTCTGGTATCCGGGAGCAAGAGGCGGTAAGGCCGCTGCGGAAATTTTATTTGGAGAAGTATCACCATCAGGAAAACTGCCAATTACATTTTATGAGAGTTTAGATGAACTTCCGGATTTTGAAGATTATTCTATGGAAGGAAGAACTTATCGTTTTATGAAAGGCAAAGCACAATATCCGTTTGGATATGGTCTTACTTACAGCAAGGTGGAAGTAGAGGAAGCTTTCATACAGGCGGAAAAGGAGGGGGCTCTCGTTACGGCATCTGTAAAAAATAGTGGGGATATGGAAACAGATGAAGTAGTTCAGGTGTATATAAAATGTACAGATTCTTCTTATGGAACTCCAAATCCACAACTTTGTGGTTTTAAACGTGTGCATCTACGGCCCGGAGAAGAACAGAAGGTGTCTGTTTTTGTACCGGAGCGGTCATTTACGGTGGTCGATGACAGTGGAAAAAGGTGTAAGGACGGAACTCAATATGAATTGTATGTAGGATGCAGCCAGCCGGATGAACGGAGTGTAGAATTGACTGGAATGTCCCCGGTTAAAGTGAAAATGACAAAAATCTAAAGGGAGAGGATGAACATGAGAGGCGCATTTTATACGGGGAAATATCGTAATGTATTTGCCGAATATGGATATTTCCAAGAAGAAATCGATCAAAAGATAGAAGCTGTTTTTCAAACATTATTTTATGGAACAGAGGAAGAACGTTTATATCATCCGGTAGGGGAGTATATGGCGTATATAGAGGATACAGGAAATCATGATGTCCGAACAGAAGGAATGTCTTACGGAATGATGATGTGTGTTCAGATGAATCGGAAAAAAGAGTTTGATTGTCTGTGGAAATGGGTAAAGACTTATATGTACATGGAATGTGGGGAAAATGCGGGATATTTTGCATGGTCATGTCAGCCGGATGGGACAAAAAATTCCCAAGGTCCGGCACCTGACGGAGAGGAATATTTTGCTATGGCACTTTTCTTTGCTTCTCATCGTTGGGGAGATGGTGATGGAATATTTCATTATTCAAAAGAGGCAAGAGAAATTTTGTATGCCTGTCTGCATAAGGGAGAATTGACTGGAACTGGAAATCCGATGTGGAATCCAGACAAGAAGTTGATTAAATTTATACCTGAAGTTGAGTTTACAAACCCGTCCTATCATTTGCCACATTATTATGAATTATTTGCTTTGTGGGCATATGAGAAGGATAGACTGTTTTGGAAAGAAGCTGCAAAAGCAAGCAGGGAGTATTTAAAAAAGGCCTGTCATCCGCTCACAGGGCTCTGTGCAGAATATGCAGATTATGAGGGCAATCCCAAAAAGACACCGGAGGAACAGTTTGGAGGTCGGCATGATTGGTATTACAGTGATGCGTATCGTACCATTGCGAATATTGGTCTGGATTATGAGTGGTTTGCAGCTGATGAGTGGGAATGTGAAAATGCGGATAGACTTCAGAGGTTTTATTGTAAATCTGAAGGAGAAAAAATTAGAGGTGTTTATCTCATTGATGGTACGCGGATAGAAGGAATCGAGGCACTTCATCCCGTAGCAGTTATAGCAACAAATGCACAAGCATCTTTGGCGGCATGTGGTAATTATGCACAAGCATGCGTTCAAAAATTTTGGGAACAATCCCCTCGCACCGGAGAGAGAAGGTACTATGATAATTGTCTATATTTTTTTGCGCTCTTAGCGTTGAGTGGGCGATATAAAATTTGGATGCCAAAAGAATGAGAAGTTGATGGAAAAGAAAAATATTTGTAGTAGATTTTCAATTCGGTTAATATGGGGGAAAGCAGGGATGGAAAAACTGAATATGAGATTGCCCACAT
>CASERA010000080.1 GCA_949290175.1 uncultured Ruminococcus sp. | reverse complement strand
TCTTTTGACATCTCAAGACTGAAAATTGCAACTGCCTTCTCCTGACGAAATGCCACATGCTGTGCAATATTCAATACAAACGCAGTTTTTCCCATAGATGGACGTGCTGCAATCAAAATCAAATCGGAACGCTGCAGGCCCGACAACTTATAATCTAAATCAATGAATCCTGTTGGAATTCCTGTTACTGTCCCTTTAGTCTTGGATGCCTTCTCGATAACCTCCAGTGCATTCAGAACTACCTGTTTAATCGGTGTATACTCCTGATTATTTCCATGCTGCGCCAGCTCAAAAATCTTCTTCTCTGCAGAGTCCATAATGGCATCCAGAGGCTGATTCTCCAGATAACAATTATTCGCAATCTCTTCATTAATCTTAATCATTTTGCGCAGAATTGCCTTCTCCTGCACAATCTCCGCATAATACTTGATATTTGCCGAGGTCTGTACACTAACCAGCAGTTCTCTTACAAACTCCAGTCCACTGATTTCAGGCGGTACATTTTTCTCTTTCAAATGTTCCTGAAGCGTAATCAAATCTACCGGTCTGCCGGACTGGAATAACTCCACCATCGCATCATAAAGTACCCCGTATGCACTTTGATAGAAATCCTCACCGGTCAACATTTCCGATGCAACCATGATGGCATCTTTGTCCATCAGCATTGCTCCCACAACAGCCTGCTCTGCTTCTGTGCTGTGCGGCAGTATTCTTTTAATTGCTGCTTCCATAGAAATCCCCTTACGCTTCCTTTACTGAAACATTCAGTTCTGCCGTTACTTCCGGATGAAGTTTGACAGCAACCATATGTGTACCAAGAGTACGTATCTGCTCCTTTAACTGAATCTTTTTCTTATCAATATCCAGGTTCATCTGCTCTTTTACTGCTTCTGCAATCTCCTTACTGGATACGGAACCAAAAGTTTTTCCGCCCTCTCCTACTTTCATAGTAAGGACAACCTTTCCTGCTTTCAGCTCTTCTGCCAGTTTCTTTGCCGCATCCAGGTTCTCCTGTGCAACTTTGGCTTCATTGTTTTTCTGAAGCTTTAAATCATTCAGATTCTTTCCGGTAGCTTCTACTCCCATTTTCTTTGGCAGAATAAAATTTCTTGCATATCCATCATTCACATTTACAATCTCTCCCTTTTTTCCGAGGGATTTTACATCCTGTAATAAAATTACTTTCATTTTAAATATCTCCTTCCTCTATCATCTGATCGATCGTCGCTTTCAAAGCGGCAATCGCTTCTTCTACATTTGTATGCTCAAACTGTGCTCCGGCTGAATTAATATGTCCGCCGCCGCCCAGCTTTTCTGCGATAATCTGTACATTCACTTCGTCAATAGAACGTGCACTTAAAAAGATTTGTCCATTATAAACTGTCAACACAAATGATGCTTTGATGCCGCTGATATCCAGCAGTTCATTGGCGGTCTGTGCAGCCAGGACCGTCGGACTTGTAATATTTCCAGGGCATTCTGTAATGGCATATTCTTTTCTGTAAACTTCAGCCATACGAACTGCCTCTGCCTTCGCACGATACGAATCCATATCATCCCGAAACATCTTGCGTACCCGCGTAATATCCGCTCCACAACGCCTTAAATAAGCCGCTGCCTCAAAAGTACGTACTCCGGTACGGTTCATGAAATTTCTTGTATCAATCATAATTCCCGCATACAAACAATCTGCTTCAACAGATGGAAACTTAATATCATCCACGATATACTGAAGAACTTCCGCCACCATCTCACATGTCGAAGAAGAATACGGCTCGACATAAGAGAGCACCGCGTTTTCAATAATATTGCTGCTCTGTCTGTGGTGGTCCAGTACCGCAATTGTTTTGGACTTTTTGAGGAGTTCCGGACATTCCGTCATCTGCGGCTTATTGGTATCCACAACCACTACCATGGCACTGTCAGAAATATAGTCCAATGCTTCACTGGATGTAAGAAAAATATCTTTCTCATATGCACTGCTTTGCATAATTTCATCATACAGCGGTTTAATAGAAGAACTCACATCATTAATTACGATATGTGCCTTCTTCTCCAGCTCAATCGCTGCACGATAAATTCCCATACAAGCCCCAAAAGAATCCGGGTCTGCAATCTTATGCCCCATAACGATGACCTGATCTTTTGCCATAATAAATTCTCTGAGCGCCTCTGCCTTAACACGCGCCTTCACCCGGGTATTCTTAGCAGTCTGCTCCTTCTTGCCGCCAAAGTATGTAATTCCCTTACAATCTTTGATAACCGCCTGGTCTCCTCCGCGGGCAAGTGCCAAATCAATAGCCATACGGGCATAGTTATAACTTTGCGTATAAGTTGCCGTATTCACTCCAAGTCCGATACTTAGAGTTGCGGGCCGTGCATTTCCTATATTGACCTGCTTTACTTCTTCCAGAAGAGAAAATTTATCCGCTTCAAACTTGCGGTAACTTTCTTTCTTAATTACGATAAAATACTTATCATTTTCCAGCTTCTTAACAATCCCATCCGCTTCCCCGATATACTTGTTGATTTTTCTATCAATCAATGCAAGTAACAATGACTGCCGAACCTCCTCGACACTCTCCATTACCTCATCATAGTTATCGATATAAATCAACCCTGCAATCAGTTTCTGGTCTTCATTTTCACGGATATAAGTGTTCAATTCCGTAACATCTTTCATATAAACCGTAATGAAATATTCCTTTTCCTTTGGAATCTGAAGCAGCCGTTCACTTTCACTGAATCCCTCCAGGGAAATTCTCCGCAAATCCACATGATAATCCCGCTCCTTATAGGTAACTTCCACATCCATTCTCTGAAAATCATCCTTTGAAAACACTGCCGGATTCAATTCCGGAATCATCTTCTGCAGGTATAATTCTCTCCCGTCCATAAGTTCAGCGAAACTGTCGTTTTTCCACAGAATATGTCCATCTTCCATTATAATTGCATAAGGAATGGTCATCTCTTTCAAAAGAGTATTCTGAATTCCTCCATATTGTGTGGAAAATTGAATTAAATCTGCCAGAATCAGAGAACGGTTATAAAAGTACAGCAATCCGGCGATCACAAGATAGATAATGACGAATACGGTCATCATCAGGCCTGCCTTCTTATCAATCATATACATCCAGATATTCATTGCAATCAGCAATACCGTCATAATCAGCGGCCACTGCATATACATTCTTAACTGTCCTTTTAAACGCATATTCTTCTTTTTCATGACTAATTCCCTCTAAAACCTCTTTCCATCTATTGAAGTCATTTTACTAATAGGTCTAGTATACCACTTCTCGTTGTATTATTCTACTTTTAGTTATATACCTCATCCGTTCTCTTCCGGAGTTCTTTGTGCTTCTTCCTCCAGAAGCTCTCCTGATTTATTATCAACGGATATGCCCTTTTTCTTCAAATGCCCATATACATTCGCTCTGAACAATGCATAAACAACCGATATGATTGGAATAAAAACCAGCATACCAACAATACCCATCAAACTCGCACCAATACTGACTGCCGCCAGTACCCAGATAGACGGCAGTCCCACAGAACCTCCCACAACTCTTGGATAAATCAAATTACCTTCAATTTGCTGAAGTACCAGGAACATAATTACAAATATTACCGCTTTCATCGGATCTACCATCAAAATCAAAAAAGC
>CASERA010000079.1 GCA_949290175.1 uncultured Ruminococcus sp. | reverse complement strand
TTTCCAGTGCGTCTGTTGTCTTATGATAAATAACTCCGTTTTTTTCCTGTACATCCAGAACGTCTGTACCGCCCAGTGTTCCTGTATCGGCATACTGTCCGCCGCCTTCAGGGAAAAAGGCAGTCCTGTCCAGAACCACCTGATAATATTCTCCCTCTTTCTCACAGCTTTTTACTTCTGCGGTAAACTGCTTTGTGTAACTGTCCTCGTAAAATAACTTCTCCGTCATCAGCTACATCCTTTCCGGTGCTTCAAATCCAAGCAATTCAATACAATTCTCTAAAACTTCTTTTGTCAGTTTCAGAAGTGCAAGATATCCTTTCTTTTTCGTCTCATCTTCTTCGGACAAAATCTTCGTTTCATGATAAAACTTATTAAATGCATTTGCCAAATCATAAATATATGCACAAAGCTTATGAGGTGCTGTTTCCTCATAAACTGCATCTATTACATCATTGAATTTTGCAGTTTCCAGCATCAATGCTTTCTCAAACACACTGGATGCCTCCCGAATGAGAATTCCTTCCAGAGAATTCTCTTCCTGATACTTATTCAGAATAGATTTGATTCTGACAATCGTGTACAGGATATACGGTCCTGTGTTCCCTTCAAATGATGTAAATCTATCTACATCAAATACATAATCTTTTGATGCCTGATTAGACAAATCTCCGTATTTAATTGCAGCCAGACCTACCATCTGTGCCGTTTTCTTTGCTTCTTCCTCTGAAACTGTACGGTTATCCATAATTTTTTTGTACATCTCTTCGTTAATTTCACGAATCAGATTTTCCAGACGCATTACGCCGCCTTCTCTTGTCTTAAACGGCTTGCCGTCTTTCCCGTTCATCGTACCGAATCCCAAAAACTGAAGTTCTGTCTCCGGTTTTACAATGCCTGTTTTTTTCGCACAGCGGAATACCTGAACAAAATGCAGTTCTTGACGTTTATCTACAACATAAATAACTTCATTTGGCTGATACAGTTCTTCTCTTTCGACCAAAGTCGCCAAATCTGTTGTGTCATATAATGCTGCTCCATCTGATTTCAGGATCATACACGGCGGTACTTCTTTTTTATCCGTCTCTTCCTGTACGTCTACAACAAGTGCACCGTCATCATAGTGTGCATACCCTTTTTCTTTGAGCATCTCCACCATTTCCGGAATATACTTCTGGGCATCCGCTTCCCCCTTCCATAAATCAAACTCCACGTTCAGATTCTTATAGTTTTTCTTTAAATCTGCTACGGAAACTTCCATAATATGTTTCCAAATGGCACGGAACCCTCTGTGTCCATTCTGAAGAAGATACGTTGCATGCAGTGCTTTTTCTCTGTAATCTTCATGCTCTTTTGCATATGCACTTGCCGTTGGATAAATCTCCTCCAGTTCTCCAATCGTAAACGGTGCTTCTTCCGGATATTCTCCTTCAAAATTCTCATTGAAATACGGAAGCTCAGGTTTGCGTTTCTCAAGCTCTGTAATAATCAGCCCCATCTGATATCCCCAGTCTCCCAAATGAATATCACCAACTACTTTATTTCCTTTAAAACGAAGAATCCGTTTGATGCTTTCCCCAATAATCGCAGAACGCAAATGTCCTACATGAAGAGGTTTTGCTACATTCGGTCCGCCGTAATCCACAATAATCGTCTTAGGATGTTCCAGCTCTTCCACACCCAGTTTTCCGTCTTCTGACATTTTGTTCAAATATTCGGATACAAAAGAGGGATTTATTTTCAAGTTGATAAATCCCGGATTCACAGCTTCAACCATCTCAAAACATGCATTTTCTCCCAAACATCCAACCACATCATTTGCAATCATAATTGGAGCTTTCTTATAAGTTTTGGCTGCCGCCATCGCTCCATTGCACTGGTATTCGCACAAATCCGGACGGTTGGACAGGGTCACTTTTGCAAACTCCTCATCATATCCTGCTTTTTTAAATGCATCTTTCATTTCTATCGTAATCAGTTCCAACAATGTCTTCACTTTTGTTCCACTCTCCGTTCTATTTTTCTTTCATTTTGCTATTTTATCATGTATAATGCATTACGGCAAGTTATTCTAACCCAAAGTATACAATTGGAGCAGCGGCGGGATACAAATTAAGCCGCTTTCTTCATACAGGAATAAACATTCGCTATATGATCTATATAATAAGGAAAGAAAGGATACTATATTTATGAAATTAGGATCACATGTGGGCATGAGTGGAAAAGAAATGCTGCTCGGCTCCGCTAAGGAAGCTGTTTCTTATGGTGCAAATACTTTTATGTTCTACACCGGTGCGCCTCAGAATACACGACGCAAAGAAATCAGTGAACTGAATATCGAACCTGCATGGGCATATATGAAGGAACATGGTATTGAAGAAATCGTAGTTCATGCCCCTTATATCATCAATCTGGGAAATGCAGTCAAACCTGAGACGTTTGAACTAGCCGTAGAATTTTTAGAAAAAGAAATCACCCGCACCACTGCATGCAGAAGCCACACTTTAATTCTGCATCCTGGTGCTCATGTAGGAGAAGGAACAGATACAGGTATCAAACAAATTATCAGGGGATTAAATGAAGTCCTGACAAAAGATACTGACTGCCATATCGCTTTGGAAACTATGGCCGGAAAAGGTTCCGAAATCGGACGGACTTTCGAGGAACTGGCAAGAATTTATGATGGTGTGGTACACAATGAGAAACTGAGAGTATGCTTTGACACCTGCCATACCAGTGACAGCGGTTATGATATCGTACATCATTTTGACGATGTCATTGAAGAATTTGACCGTATTCTGGGGAAAGAGCAGATTGCTGTTTTCCATATTAATGACAGCAAAAATGTTCCCGGTGCTGCAAAAGACCGCCATGCCAATATTGGATTTGGAAATATCGGATTTGATGCTTTGAATTATATTGTTCATCATCCGGACTTTACCCAGGTGCCAAAAATTCTGGAAACACCTTATATTCCTTCCGAAGTCAAGGCGAAGAAATCTTATGCACCATATAAACATGAAATCGCAATGCTGAAATCAAAAAGCTTTCAGCCGGATCTTCTCAGACAGATTTTGTCTGAAAATGAGTAGTGTACTAAATTTACACTTGACGGTTTTACAAAACAATTGTACAATTGTATTAAATATATAATACAGTGAATCGTAAATATTTTAACTAGAAACAGAGGTGATTAAATGCCATGGGAATTGGACAATGATCGTCCTATCTATCTGCAGCTGATGGAGCGCATCCAACAGGATATCATATCCGGTGTATACAGTCCCGGGGACAAACTGCCTTCCGTACGTGACCTTGCATTGGAAGCATCTGTAAATCCAAATACAATGCAAAAGGCGCTGTCTGAACTGGAGCGCAGCGGCTTGGTGTATTCCCAGAGGACAAGCGGAAGATTTATTACAAAAGATATGGAGATGTTAAAAAATATGAAAAGGAAGCTTGCATGGGAACATATCCATCAGTTCCTTGAAAATATGTCACAACTTGGTTTTCAAGAGGAAGAAACAATAGAATTAATACAAAAAGCTCTGAAGGGGGATAACAAATGAGACCGATTCTGGAATGTCAGGGACTGACCAAAAAATTCAACAACTTTTTTGCAATTTCCAATCTGAATCTTACATTGGAAAGAGGTCAGATTGTAGGTATTCTCGGACCAAATGGAAGTGGAAAGACAACATTAATCAAACTCATCAACGGACTTCTGATTCCTACAGGCGGGCATGTCATGGTGAATGGACTGACTCCTGGTGTTGAGACGAAACAGATTGTCTCCTATCTTCCTGAAAGGAGCTGCTTGAATGAACATATGAAAATTTCTGAACTGCTCTCATATTTCCAGGATTTCTATGCAGATTTCAATTTTGAATGTGCTTCAACCATGCTGAAGGACTTAGATATCGATTCAAATTTACGTTTAAAATCTATGTCAAAGGGAACAAAAGAAAAAATTCAGCTTGTTCTTGTTATGAGTCGAAATGCACATCTGTATATTCTGGATGAACCTATCGGAGGTGTTGATCCTGCTGCCAGAGATTACATCCTCCGTACTATCCTTACAAATTATAACGAAAATGCAACCGTGTTGATTTCCACACACTTAATTTCAGATATAGAAAATGCGTTGGATCGGGTGCTCTTTCTTCAGCACGGACAAATTACTCTCAATGCAACTGTGGATGAAATCCGTCTTGCATACAAAAAATCGGTTGATGGATTGTTCCGGGAGGTATTCAAATGTTAGGAAAATTGATTAAATATGACTTGAAATATGGAGTGAAAATTTTTGTAACTCTGCACGCGGCACTTTTAATTTCCTGCATTCTAGGGCGAATCATGTTAATTGATCCTATTGATTTTTCCGCCTCGACAGGGTCACTGCTTTCTACTCTGACGCTTCTGATTGTTTTATTTACAGTTATTTTCTGCGCTGTTTCATTTGGAACGATGGCAATTTTTACAATCCGATTTTATAAAAACCTATTTACGGATGAGGGGTATCTGACATGGGTTCTTCCTGCAACACCGATGCAGCAGCTTTGGTCAAAAATATTATCCGCTGCTATCTTATACACTCTGGATATCATCATCAGTACTTTGGGATTCTGGATTTTGATTAGTGGACAGAATGTACAAGAAATATACGCAAAATTTACACCTGAATTCGAAGCAGTATTCGGAATGCCTGTATCCGGTTTTTTCTGGATTATCCTACTGATTTCATTCCTTACTCTTTGGAGTACAATTTTGATAATTTATACGAGTATTGCCATCGGACAATTACTCCCT